>CAYWBX010000030.1:3070-12952 GCA_964456015.1 uncultured Hyphomicrobiaceae bacterium
GCATCGCCGTGGACGGCGAGCAAGATAGCCCGCAAGACCATGACCTATCTGTCGTGGCTGCTTATAGCGCTCGCGACGGGCGGCGCCTTTGTGTTCTATTTCCGCGATGCGCCGACGCTGGCGTGGGAACTGGTCACTGGCACCGCTCCAGCAATCGCGTACCTCTTTCTTGGTATCTTCACGGCAACGACTTTTGTGCTCGGCGGTATCGCGCGTGAGCAGGTCTGCATCTACATGTGCCCGTGGCCGCGCATCCAAGGCGCGATGGTCGATCACGAGACGCTGCTCGTCAGCTACCAGCCGCATCGCGGCGAGCCACGGGGACCGCACAAGAAGGGGCAGCCGTGGGAGGGGCGAGGGGATTGCATCGATTGCAAGGCCTGCGTTGCGGTCTGCCCGACGGGAATCGATATCCGCGATGGAGCGCAACTCGAATGCATTCAGTGTGCGCTGTGCATCGACGCTTGCAACGACATCATGGACCGAGTTGGTCGCCCGCGCGGCCTCATCGCGTATTCCACGATCGCGCACCAGGAAGCGGCCGCAACGGGCGGGACCGCGCCAGTCCGCATCATTCGCCCTCGCACGATGGTATATGCCGGGCTCGCGAGCGTTGTGGCCTTGGTCATGCTCGCCGCCTGGATCATGCGATCGACGCTTGAGATCAACGTTCTTCACGAGCGCAACCCGCCATTCGTGCGGCTTTCGGATGGGAGCGTGCGTAACGGCTACACCGTGAAGATTCTCAACAAACTGCATGAGCCTCGAACCTTCGAGCTCGGCACATCGGGGATCGAAGGTGCTCGCCTCGACGTTGTCGGGATTGACGCAGGCTCTCCGAAGCGCGTGACGGTGCGCACGGATGATCTGCGGGAGTTGCGCGTCTTCGTCACGGTACCGCGGTCCCACCTCGAGTCAGGCGGGCCGAGTTCGGTCCCGATCTCGTTCACCATTCGCGATGTTAGTTCGGGGGTCGAGACCGCTCGGAGGACCATCTTCCAGAAGCCATGAATGCGCGGGAAAGATCCATGAGCCCCACTCTGTTGCCGGCGCGAACGCGACAATCGGGTCTGCAAGGCCGACACGTGCTCGTCGCCATGCTCGGTTTCTTCGGCGCGGTCTTCGCAGTCAATGGCGTGCTGCTCTACCAGGCGCTCTCCACGCATAGTGGCCTTGTGGCGAACGAGCCCTATCGCAAGGGACTTCACTACAACGTCAGGATTGAGGCGAGCGAACGCCAGCAAGCGCTCGGGTGGACCGAGTCGGTCGTCGTTGGTCGTGATGGGACGATCGTCGTCGAATTGCGCGATTCCCGCGGCGAGCCGATACGAGGGCTTGTGATCAAGGGCACCGTCGGTCGCCCATCGACCGTTCGCTATGACCGATACATCTCCCTCCGGGAGGAAGCACCTGGGAGATACATGAGCGATGTCGCGCTGGCGGAAGGCGGAGCGTGGCTCCTCTCTCTCGATGCGCATAGGTCCGGTCCTCTCGCGGAGGGTCTCGCGAATGAGCCGGTGTACCGGCTGAGGAGGCGCCTGTGGCACAAGCCGTCCTGAGGCCGAATTCTCATCTTGAGGAGCGCACAGCCGGCCGATCCGGCCCGCTTTCTGGCGCCGAAAGGCCGGCAACGACGACGCTTGTCGTCGTCGACATGCACTGTGGCGGCTGCCTCAGGAAAGTCGAGACAGCGCTCCTCGCGGTGCCGGGCGTTGTTCGGGCGCGCGCCAATCTCGCGATGCGGCGCGTGACTGTCGAGCACGAAAACGGCAAGTTCGATGCGTTGCCGCTGATCTCGGCGCTTGAGCGCGCAGGATTTTCCGCGGCCGAGCTTGCACACGAGGACGACGGAAGTCTTGCGGCCAGCAACAGGGATTACTTGCGTCGGCTCGCAGTCGCGGGATTTGCCGCCGCCAACATCATGCTCCTCTCGGTGTCCGTGTGGTCGGGCGCGAATGGAGACATGTCGCCCGCACTCCAGACTTTGTTCCACTGGCTCTCGGCTCTCATCGCACTGCCCGCGGTGGCTTACGCCGGCCAGCCGTTCTTTCGGTCGGCAGCGGCCGCGCTGAAGGCTGGTCGCGTGAATATGGACGTCCCGATCTCGCTCGGCGTCTCGCTCGCCACGGCGATGAGCGTCTACCAGACCATCCGAGGCAGCGAGCAGGTCTATTTCGATGCCGCGGTCACCCTTCTGTTCTTTCTACTCATCGGTCGAGCCCTGGACCAAAGGATGCGGGCACGCTCCGCCGGAGCTGCGGCCAATCTCCTGGGGTTGCGGTCCCAGTCGGCGCAAGTGGTTCTTCCGGATGGAACGACGACGCGGGTGTCGGCGCGCTCGCTGAAGCCCGGAATGAAATTCGTGACCGCTGCGGGGGAGAGATTTGCGGCCGATGGTCGCATTGTGAAGGGTGCGAGCCAGGTCGACGAAAGCCTCATTACAGGGGAGACACGGCCACGACAAATCGATGCCGGAGCATCGATCTTTGCCGGTACGATGAATCTCGGAGAGGCCGTCACGGTCGAGACCACGGCCGCGGAGGACCGCACGCTTATTGCGGAGATTGCGCGTTTGATGGCCGCGGCCGAGCAGGGTCGGGCGAGGTATGTGCGCCTCGCCGATCGGGCGGCGAAGCTCTACGCACCTGCGGTGCACACGCTGAGCCTGCTGACATTCCTGGGCTGGCTAGCCCTGGGACATGGCTGGGAGCCTGCGCTGACGGCGGCTATCGCAGTGCTGATCATCACGTGCCCGTGCGCCTTGGCGCTTGCCGTACCGGCTGTCCAGGTTGCCGCGACGAGCCGCCTCTTCGAGAAGGGAGTACTTGTGAAGGCTCCCGATGCGCTCGAGCGCCTTGCAGAGATCGACGTTATCGCTCTTGATAAGACCGGAACTCTCACGCTCGGCGAGGCGCGCATCGTCAATCGCGATGCCATTGCGCTGGACGTACTCGCTCGTGCCGCTGCTCTTGCTGCTGTAAGCCGCCACCCTCTCTCGCGTGCCGTCGTCAGATCTGCTCAGGAAGCAGGTCTTTCGGTCATACCAGCCGGTGACGTGCGGGAAGTGCCAGGCTTCGGATTGTCGCGGCGGACGAGTGAAGGTGAGGAAAGGCTCGGCTCGGCCGCTTGGTGTGGTGCAGATGTCTCCTCTACCGCGGCGCTTTGGTATCGTGGAACGAACGGGGCCAGAGTGGCCTTTGAGACTGCTGACATGCCGCGACCCGATGCGCGCGTGTTTATCGCGCGCCTGATGTCAGCTGGGTACTCGGTCACATTGTTGTCGGGGGATCAACCCGCCGAGGTCGAGCGTGTCGCGAAGGCGGTGGGGATTACCGAATTCGCGGCCCGGATGTTGCCGGGGGATAAGGTTGCGCGGCTGTCTGAGATGAAAGTCGCCGGGCTGCGCCCCCTCATGATTGGCGATGGCCTCAATGACGCGCCCGCGCTGGCGGCGGGTCATGCCTCCGTGTCGCCGGCGAGCGCGGTCGACATCAGTCAGACGGCTGCTGACGTCATCTTCCAGGGCGAGAGGCTCGAACCCGTCCTTGAAGCCATTGCGGTCGCCCGGCGGAGCCGCCGCATGGCGCTCGAGAATTTCGCGATCGCGATCGGCTACAATATTGTGTTTGTGCCCCTCGCGATGCTGGGACTGGTGACGCCGCTCATTGCCGCGGTTGCCATGTCGGCCTCGTCGATTGCGGTTACGGCCAATGCGCTGCGTCTTAAGTCGGGCTCGTTGCAGCTGGGAAATTGGAGATCGGCGCCATGACGTCGCTTGCTTGGCTCATTCCATGCGCCCTGCTGCTCGGCGGTTTGGGCCTTGCGGGGTTCCTCTGGTCTCTGGGAAACGACCAGTTTGAAGATCTTGAAGGTGCCGGCTGGCGGGCGCTCGACGACAGCCCGCCAAGGGACGACAGGCCCGGCTAGGGACCGCTGTCAATTGCATCGCGGTACGCGTGCCAGGTAGCGTGGCCGACGAGTGGAAATGCGACGACGAGGCCTGCACCCAGGGTGGCGATCCCGAGAGCGGTGAAGCCCGCGATGAGGGCTGCCCAGAGCGCCATCGGCTTGGGATTCGTAAGAACCGTCTGGATGCTCGTGACGATGGCGGAGATCGCATCGACATGCCGGTGCATGAGAAGTGGGATGGAGACCGCGGTGGCGGCAAACCCCACGGCAGCAAGCAGGCCGCCGACTGCTGTTCCGACGATGAGCAGCCCCAAGCCATGCGGTGTGAAGAGCAGCGTCGATGTGAACTCCTGCGCGGGTGGCAATCCACGGGTGCCAAGAAACAGGGCAAGCAGCATGAAGGCAATACGCAGCCAGACCAGATAGAGAAAGAGGAGAAGCGCCGCTAGCAATCCGAGGCGCAAGGCCGAGGATCGTGCCTTGGCCAGCGTTAGCGCGAATGTCGGCGTCTGCCCCTCCGCCAGCAACCGGCTTTTCTCGTAGAGTCCGACGGCGAGCAACGGTCCGATTAATGTAAACCCGCCGGCAAGAACGGGGACGAGGGCCCCGAACTCGAAGAGCGCCAGAGCGACCGCGATGGCAAGGCCAAGACCCGTTGGCAACGCTCCGTAAGCGAAGCTGATCGCGGGATACGCCCAAAGGTCGCGCCAGCCGGCGGCGAGCCATTCCCACGGTCGGTCGAAAGCAATCTGGCGCACCACGAGAGACTGGGCGCGTGTCGCCTCCGCGACGCGCTGTTCGCCGACGACTTCTCTGCTATCGGTCATGTGCGGCTTCCGGCAAAGCTTTGGTGAGGCAGGCAGTATCGCTTGTAGACTGCAGTTCATTTTAAATGTTTGGCCATCCCACGTCAGGAGGATTGATCAGGATCAAGCGTCCGCCAACCGTCGGCGATGAGGCTGCTGCCTGGACCGATGCAACGTTGTCAACGGTCAACCTGTCGTGGCGGCGCCCATCGCTCGATCTCGCGTCGCGGCGGCGCCAACTAGGGCGCTTGAAGATTGATATGTGAGAATGTTTCTCGTACCGACCTCGGTGCCGCGCGGCTGCGGTCGACGCGCTGAGCGGGTCGCACCGGGGGCTCGTTTGCCTGCTCTGTGACTTTCAGCGCATCGTCGCCCTCTTCCGGCGCACTGGAGGTGGGACCTGCCGTGCCGCTCGGGCTAGCGACGGGCGCCAATCCCACAAGAGTGTTCCCGATCGGATCAGGGAGGCCAATGACAATCGGAGACGCGTGCATCTCAAGGTTTGTCGCCGCCGTGGAATTGGCTACGGCGCGCTCTATTGATGTTGGGGTTGCAGGCGTCGGGGCGATAGATGCGCGCTGACCCGAGGCATCGTGAGCTGCGGATGGGACCGTCCCAATCCGCCGGGGCGTTTCCAGGGTCGGACTCGGGCCGCAGGCCCCATCTCTGCCGGACTGCAAGAGCGTCAGGTGGACGTAATCTGCGGCATGGTCCGCAAGCGCAGGCGTTCCCTCGCCGTGCCTCGCAAGAAATTCCATCATTGAGCGGCGCGTAACGTCGTCCCAAACGCCATTGAGTGGGCCCACGTAACATCCAACGCGGTGCAGCTCCAGCTGGATCTTGCGAGCGAGTGCTCGGCGAACCTCACCGTCATCGGGTGACGGAGTGAGCCCGGTTCCGAGTTCCGAAGGGTTCGAGACGGATGGCGAATACCGATGGGCCCGAAGCGCTCCTGGCTGCGCTGCCCCGTTACCGCTCGAAAAAATCTGCCGAAGGTCTTGTTGCACGAGCGAAAGTGCTGCCAAGCCGGCTCCCGCGATGGCAGAGCCGAGGGCAACTCCCCTGATCGATTTCGACAAGCCGCGCGGCATTCACCCCCCGACCAAACGTCGAATTCCTTGTACCATACTCTTCGCTGATTCACCCTGGCATTCGCTGTCGCGCAGCTTCGGTTGTCGTCGGAACCGAGGTCGGTTTGACACAGCAGACGGTGCCCGTCAGATGCAATCGCACGCAGGACGACGCTCGTTCCCAGACAGCGTTGCGGGCGCCTCTCGAACGCAGTGAGGCGCGGGCATCGCAGCGCGGTAGCGAAGCTTGAGACCTTCGGTAAAGCGGAAACGGTCTGCAACAGGTGCGTCCCCGTCGCCGGAGCGATCCTCCGGTCGATCACTGCGACCGCAGGCGTAATCGCTCCCAGAACATGATCGGTGGCAAGCTGCCGCGTGCCATTCCGGGCTGCCGCGCCTGGAGGTCGAGCCGCGAGCCGTCCCCCTGCAACCGGCAAGCTATTTCGTCTCGTCGGGAGCACGATGGTAGATGTCGTCGGCGCGCAAGATGTCGTCCTCGCCCAGGTAGGACCCGATCTGGACCTCGATGATCTCGACGGGAACCTTTCCGGGATTCTCAAGCCTGTGCCACTGCGTCGCGAAAATGTAGACGCTTTCGTTCTCGCGGACGAGCTTTTCGATGTCGCCGATCACGACCTTCGCGGTCCCTTGAACGACAACCCAATGCTCGGACCGGTGGTGGTGCATCTGCATCGAGAGCTTGCCGCCGGGCTTTACATGCAGAAGCTTGACCTGAAAGCGCGGCCCCACATTGAGCGTCTCGAAGAATCCCCACGGACGAAAGTTCCGCAGGTGCTGCTCCTGTTCCTTTCGGTTCGATTGTTTCAGACGCGCGACGATCTTTGACACGTCTTGCGATCGCGCCTTGTCGGCAACGAGCAGAGCATCTGGCGTATCTACGATGACAAGATCCTTCACACCGATTGTCGACACGAGGGACCGCTCGGAGTGAATATAAAGATTGCTACTGTCCTCGATGATGGCATCGCCGCGAACGAAGTTGCCATGACTGTCGCGCGGTGCAATCTCCCAGAGCGACGACCAGGAGCCGACATCGGTCCAGCCGACATCAAGCGGGAGCATGGCGGCACGATGCGTCTTCTCCATCACAGCATAGTCAACGGAGATGTTTGGCGACGCCGCAAAGGCGGCGCGGTTAAGCCGCAAGAAGCCCAGATCCTCGATCGCCAGCGCGAGCGCTTCCTGCGCCGCATCATGGATCCTGGGTTCGAGTCGCTGGAGCTCCTCGAGAAACGTGCGGGCGCTCAGGACGAAAATACCACTGTTCCAGTAGTAGTTGCCGGCGGCAACATAGCGGCGTGCGGTTTCGATATCCGGCTTCTCGAAGAACGCGTCCACCGTGAAGGCGTTGCCTCCAAACCCGTCGAGCGCACCTCCCTGTCGCATGTAGCCATAGCCGGTGTGAGGGCCGCTGGGCTTGACGCCAAAGAGCACGAGCCGTCCGGTCTCGGCGACTTTCGCAGCCTCGCGGACCGCCTTCACGAAGCGAGCCTCATCGCGAATGACATGGTCCGAAGGCATGACAACCAGAATTCCGTCCGGATCCCGCCGAGCGACGGCGAATGCTCCGACCGCAATGGCTGCCGCGGTGTTGCGCGCGACCGGTTCGAGGTAGATCGAGTTCGATGCGATGCCGGCGCGATCAAGCTCCTCCCTGACCAAGAACCGATGATCGTTGTTGCAAAGAAGGATCGGCTCAGCGAAGCCGGCGGCCGCGGTCAACCGCGTGAGGGTGGCGCCGAGAAAGCTCGGTTGGGCACTGTTGAAGAATTTGATGAACTGCTTGGGATACATGGAGCGGGACAGCGGCCACAGACGGGTTCCCGAGCCTCCGGACAAGATGACGGGGTGGATCGAGCTCATGGCAGCATCCCTCGGTGTCTGTTTGCTACTGTGAGGCGAGGCGGCGCGCCGCAGACTTGGTCTATTCCGCCTCTGTCATGTCGGCAACGGGATCGGGGCACACCGGGCGCGCGGCGTGCCTCGTGCGGCGAAACCTATCTGCGGTCCACGGGCGGCTCAAAGACAAGGTGCCTGTTGCAACGGCCGCACGGGAGCCGACACCGCCGCTCCACGTGCGCGGCTGGTGCTCCCCGCTACTTGCGTTGCGTCAGCCTTTCGCGCAGCGACCGGAGCGCTCCTGGCGCCTGTGTTGGCGGCACTGGCGGCGAAGGCGCGACCGGGGGCGAGGAAGCTGCATCGCGCGCAGTCCGGCCGGCGCCGCCCATGGCGGCGGCTTGCGCCGCAGCAGGGTCCCGGCGAGGCGGCGCCACTTCGCGCCGGCCGGTTGTGTCGCCATACGGCCGTTGGGCGGATCCGTAGCCGTCGGCAGGCATCCTGGCGCGCGACGGGTCGGCGGCGGAATTGTGCAAAGCCAGAGCGTCCTCGGACGCATCGCCGATCCCAAAGGCTTCCGCCAGCATGGTCGTTTGCTGAGCGATGTCGGCTTGCGGACCGCTGTTGGACAATCGCCATTTCTCGACCACCTGGTCGAGGAAACCGTCGTCGTTGACCGACTTCTTCCACATTTCGGAGAAGCGCGCCGTCGAACTGCGCGGCATGCAGTGCTGCGGCAGCAGGTCGAAGCGGATGCGCACCGGCAGGGTGACGCCGTCGCCGAATGCGATCGCCTCCCGCTGACCGAGCGCAGAAAGGAACTCGAGCAGTCCAGACCCCGTGTCCGAGATGGCGCTTTGCACGATCTCCTGGTCGCGATCGTTGGACATGCGCAACGCAAAAACCGTGTTGCATTGCGACAGAATGGTTGGGTCGATCTCGGCCGGCCGCTGCGTAACGATGCACAACGACGCGCCGTACTTGCGCCCCTCTTTCGCGATCTTGGCGATCGCCCGCTTGCAAGGCTCGAAGCCCAGGGCCGGATTGGCCGGAACGTAGCGGTGCGCTTCCTCGCAGACGAGCGTGACCGGGACCTTGCCCTCGCTCCAGAGGGCAAAATCGAACGTCATGCGACAGAGCACGGAGACGACCACGTTCACGATTTCCGTCGGCAACCCTGTGAGCTCGAGGATGGTGATCGGTTTCTCGTTCACAGGCACCCGGAAAATCCGTGAGAGGATCTGCGCCATGCCGTCGTAGACGGTCAGCGAGCCGAACATGAACGAGTAGCGGGGATCGAGCGACAGAATCTCGAAGCGGGTCTTGAGGTTCCGATAGGGCGCGATGTCGCGCTTGTTCTCGAGCTTGCCCATCCGCTCGTCGATCAGGGAGGTGAGGTCGGAGACCCGGTACGGGACCGGCGTATCGACCGTGTATCGCGTGGTATCGAGCACCCGTGAGCGGACGGCCTGGCTCTCCTTCCCACGTCCGGTGCTGTAACGGCTTTTTGCAATGGGAATGAGCTCCTGAAGCATCTCGACTTCCTGCTTGCGGTCGGTCGTATCGCCGATCACGACCTCGACCAGCTCCTCGAACGTCAGAAGCCAGAACGGCAACTGCATGTTGCGGGGGGAAATGACCTCCGCCCACTCGGGGAACGCCGTGGAGTATTCGTTGTGAGGATCGAGCAGGACGATGTGTGCGGCCGGGTGCTTCTCGAGGATAGAGCGCAGTATGAGCGCGGTCGTGCAGGACTTTCCGGTGCCGGTTGTGCCGAGAACTGCGAAATGCTTGCCAAGCAGATCGTCGACCCGAATCATGGCGGGGATCGTGCTGTCCTGGCGGATGCAGCCGACGCGGACTGATCGTGCCGTGTCGCCACAGAAGGCAACCTCGAGCTCGAACTTGGAAGCGATCCGCGCCCGGTCGCCGAGCGACGGGTAGATCGTAACGCCGCGGTTGAAGGTTTCCGGCCGTCCGTCACGGTCCCGCTTCAGCTCGCCGACGAGGCCCAGCTCTGCGATCCACACCTCGGTTTCGCCCTCCCGGTGAGCCGGCACCGGAACGCTCAGCGCCGAGATGATGGCGAGCACGATGGTGCCGGGCGTGTCGATCGCAAGCAGCGTCCCCATGTCGGGGCGTCCGGCATCAGATTTGGCCTTGCCGTGCTCATTGTCGAGCATGACGATCGCTCGCGATCCGGTCACCGACACGATGCGGCCAACCGAGTTGTCGGACTG
>CAYWBX010000031.1:0-5219 GCA_964456015.1 uncultured Hyphomicrobiaceae bacterium
GAGGCGGGCGCGAGGCGCGATGCAATCCTGGTCGCAACGCGTGTCGGCGCCGGACGGCGACGCGCGGCCCGCCCATTGCCAGCCACGACGCGCTGCGTGTGCTGACCGCGACGCCAGTGGCTGCGAGGCCACAACGGTCTGGCATCGCGAGTGAGGCAATGTCTGTTCGTGTCCCACAGCGACAAGCGGCTGTCGCCGGTGTCGGAGGCACCGATGCCGCCGGACGGGGCCCGTCATGGGCTGCACCGCGCCGCCGAGCACCGGTTGCCCCCTGCGCCCTCCGACGACGCAAGACTGGAAGGCTTGGCCAAGTCCGTTCAGCTGTCTCGGTGAGACTCTCACTCAACTACCATCGCCCCTACCCTCAGCCGCCGGCCTGGCCTACGCTGGGGGTATCCATTACCCGTCATCCGGAGCCCCCAATGCCGAAGATCCAGCGCGTCATCGTCCCCGGCGTCCCGAAGCCGGTGAGCCACTACTGCCACGTCACGCGCGCCGGCCCGCACGTCTTTGTGGCGGGCGTCGTCGGCACGCGCGCCGACGGCTCAATTCCTGAGGACGTCGTCGCCCAGTTCGACATCGCCATCGAGATGATGGACAAGTGCCTGAAAGCCGTCGGCGCAGGCCCCGAGCACGTCGTCAAGGTCCAGGTCTTCATGACCGACATCACCGAGCGCCCGAAGATCAACCCCCGCCGCATCGCCTACTTCGGCGACAATCTGCCGGCCTCGACGCTGGTCGAGGTGAAGGGCCTCGTCGATCCGCGCATGAAGGTCGAGATCGAGTGCCAGGCCTACGTCGAATGACCAAGACCCGCGCGAGGGTGCGCGAAGGAGCAAAGCATGAGTGATCTCTTGAAAGGCCATCTCGCCGCGGTGACGGGCGCGGGCTCCGGCATCGGCCGCGCCGTCGCGCTGGGCTATGCCCGGGAAGGCGCGCGCGTCGTGGTTCTCGATGTCAATGCCGACGCCGGCGCCGAGACGGCTCGGCAGATCGAGGCGGGCGGCGGCAAGGCCTGGAGCTTTCGCCTCGATGTGACGGACCGCGAGGCCTGCACACGGCTTGCCGCGGACGTCGAGGGCCAGGTCGGCAAAGTGTCGGTGCTCGTCAACAACGCCGGCATCAACCGGCGCAACGCCTTCACCGCCGATCCTGACGCCGTGCGCAAGGACTGGGACGACATCATCGCCATCAACCTCAACGGCGTCTTCAACGTCACCCACGCCTTCCTCGGCCAGCTCCGCGCGATGAAAGGGCGCATCGTCAACATCGGCTCGATCCAATCGTTCATGCACGTTCGCACGCCGAACTCGGCCGCCTATACCGCTTCCAAGCACGGCGTCCTGGGCTTCACCCGCGCGCTTGCCGCCGAGCTCGGCAAGGACGGCGTCCGCGTCAATGCCATCGGCCCGGGTCTGATCGAGACGCCGCTCAACGCGCAGGCGCGCGCCAACAATCCGGACTTGGTGGCGACGTTCCTGCAGCACACGCCGCTCGGCCGCGCCGGCAAGCCCGAGGACATCGTCGGCCCGGCGATCTTCCTCGCCTCGGACATGTCGGCCTACGTTACCGGCTCGATGGTGATGGCGGACGGCGGCTACCGGACGGTTTGACGCCGGCAGCGCGCTCAGCGCGCGGCGCCGACGAACTCGATGGTGTGCACGGTGCGCCCCGTGGCGAGATCGACGATGGCGACGCCGCTCGCCGACGGGCTCTCGAAGTGGACGGCCAGCCGGTTGCCGGCGAGAGACAGCGTGCGCACGACCGCGCCTTGCGGCAGCGCGAGCTTGATTTCAGATGGCGCCTGGACCGAGGGCGGGACGGCGACCCCGTCCGCTGCGCTCGGCACGCGGCTCATGAGCTGCACGATGCGCCCGATCACCACCGCGAAGCCGAGGAGAAGGACTGCGCCCATGGCAATCACGGCGATGCGAAGCTTGCGAATCTGGGACTCGGTCAGGAAGGGCGGCGCAGCACCAGCTCCCGCCGGGCCGGTATCTCGTCTCTCATTCATCGCGCGCCTGCGTTTTCCCGCCAGCTCCCATGTTCCCGTGGCGGAGTCCGCATGACCGGCGACACGGCGAGAGCGATCAACGCGACGGTCGCGGCCGACGAGGCGGGGCTGCGGCTCGACCGTTTCCTCGCCTCCCGCCTTTCCGACATCTCGCGCTCGCGCCTCCAGGCGCTGATCCGTGCCGGCGCCGTCACGTTGAACGGCGCGACGATAGGGGACGCCGGCTTGAGGGTCAAACCCGGCGACACGGTTCGCGTCGCCGTTCCGGAGCCGGAGCCGGCCGGCCCCGCGCCCGAAGCCATGGCGCTCGACATCGTCTACGAGGACGACTTCCTCATCGTCATCGACAAGCCTCCGGGCCTCGTCGTGCATCCGGGCGCCGGGCATGAAACGGGGACACTCGTCAACGCGCTTCTCGCCCACTGCGGCGCGGGGCTGTCGGGCATCGGCGGGGTGCGCCGGCCGGGCATCGTGCACCGGCTCGACAAGGACACGAGCGGGCTCCTCGTCGTCGCCAAGACCGACGTGGCCCATCGCGCGCTCGCAGAGCAGTTCGCCGCCCACGGCCGCGATGGCCGCCTCGAGCGTCGCTACCTGGCGGTGGTGTGGGGTGGGCTGCCTCGGCCTTCAGGCACGATTGAGCTGTCGCTTGCGCGCAGTTCCCAGAACCGAACGAAAATCGCCGTCTCGGGCCGCGAGGACGCCCGCCACGCGATCACGCATTGGCGACGCCTTGAAGTCTTCGACGATCGCGAGGGCAAACCGATTGCGAGCCTCGTCGAGCTTGCGCTTGAAACCGGGCGCACGCACCAGATCCGCGTGCACATGGCGCACATCGGGCATCCGGTGATGGGCGATGCCGTTTACGGGGCCGGCTTCAAGTCGAGTGCCGCACGGCTGGCCGAAGGCGCGGCTGCCGCGCTTCGCAAACTTTCGCGACAGGCGCTGCACGCCGCCACCCTCGGCTTCGTGCATCCGAAAACAGGCGAAACCTTCTCCTTCACGCGTCCGCCGCCCGCCGACATGCAGCGTCTCATCGACTCGCTTCGCGGTCAGCCCCCAGCGCCACCGCCGTCGCCGACGCCGAGGCGGCGTCAGAACCAGCCCTTTCGGCGGAAGTAGAAAAACGGCACGACCGCGGATACGACCATGAGGAGGAGGGCGAGCGGATAGCCAAAGGTCCATTCGAGCTCCGGCATGTGTTTGAAGTTCATGCCGTAGATCGAGGCAATCAATGTCGGCGGCATGAGCGCCACCGCTGCCACCGAGAAAATCTTGATGATGCTGTTCTGCTCGTGATTAATCATCCCGAGCGTGGCGTCGAGCAGGAATCCGATCCGGCCGGTGAGGAATCTCATGTGCTCAATGAGCGAGGACACGTCGCGCTGCGCAACGGCCACCCGCTCGAGGAGACGCGGATCCTCCTGGCGCTCTTTCAGGACAATGGTCAGGTAGGTGAGCAGCCGGTCGAGGGAAAACGCGCTTTCCTGCGCCCGCGATGTGATGTCGCCCTCCTTGCCGGCCGCCTTGAGCAGGACATCGAGCCGGCGTCCCCGCGTCTGTTGGCCCCCCTTGATTTCGAAGACGGCGTGCGCCGTCTTCTCGACTTCGTCCTGGATGCGCTCGATGAGGTCGGCCTGCCGGTGGATGAGGGTTTCCAGAAGACCGAGCAGGATCGCCGCAGCCGAATTGCAGGGAAGGTCGCCCTTCTCGACGCGCGCCAGGAAAATCGGGATCGCCTTCGGTTCCGAATAGCGCACCGTGACAAGGCGCGAGCCGGCGAGGATGAACGTCAGGGTCGACGTCGACGGCATCAACGCCTCCAGATTGTAGACGATGAAAGCGGTCATGAAGGCCGCGCCGTTCTCCTGGTAGAGCCGGTTCGAAGCCTCGATTTCGCGCGTCTCGGCCCGCGTCGGAATCGAGATGCCGAGCTCTCCTTCGACAAATGCGTCCTCTTCCGGCGTCGGGTTGAGCAGATCGATCCAGACGGTCTGCGGCGCAAGCTTCAAGGCCCCCTCGGACTTGCGGAGCTGCGCGCCCTCCAGGCTGAAGCTCGTGATCATGCGGCCTCTTTGGCGACGGTCTCAGGTCCACTGTTCGGCGCGCGGCGGCCGCATACTCGGCAGCGGCAGCTTCCATCTCCCATAGACCAGTTCGATGGCGAGGACGGCAAGCACGCCGAGGACGACGAAGTTCTCAGGTTTCGCACCGACGCCCAAGAGCGTCGCCGAAATGTTGGTGATCTGCTCGTACTGGAAGACGGCGTAGCCCGAGGCGAAGATCGTCGACAGCTGCGCCGCGTTCAAACCGGAACCGCCGACCCGCCTCAGGAAGTAAATGATGAGAAGCATCGACCAGAACGCGACGACGACGCTGAGCCGAACCTCGAACCCCGGCCTGTCGCGCCCGAACAGAACGTAGGACGTTTGCAGATAGCCGTAGTCCATGAGCAGCCAGAACAGCATCGCGAACGAGCCGACGATGATGCCTCTGTCGATCTGCTCCAATCGTCCAGGGTAGACGAGCTGGATTCGCTGTTGCCAGAGCACGAGCAGGGCGCTCACCACGACCAGCACGATGATGAAGAAGGCCTTGGCGAAGGTGAGCAGCGTCTCCGTTCGCGACGTGTCGGATCGCGTGCGCTCGTTGAGATGAAGCGCCGCCACATGACTTGCAAATTGTGCCTGCACCTTGCAGCAGGCGGACGCCGACATGCGCGCATTGGCCGGGAAGCAGTGCCGCGCTGCGGTGAGGTATGGCGGGGGCTCCATCAAGAGGTCCGGCTTGCAGGGGCGAGCGAACTCGGTGATGGTCTTCCGGTCGAGCGCCGCGGCTCGCAGCCGCTGCAAAGTTGCAAGCACCGGCTGTCGCAGGCATGGTCGGCCGGCTTCGTCGACGCAATCCGGCACCGGCGCCACGCGATCCTCCATGAGGGCGGCCGGCGCCACTTCCCAAATGCCCCTGAGACTCTTTGAGCCGAGGTCGTAGGTGAACCAAGCCGCGGCGGCGATCACGGCGACCGTTCCAATGCTGTAGCGCAATGGCCCGAACCGGATGGCCAGAGGCTTGTCCCGCCCGCGCCAGTAGAAGTCGGTGAACACGACGGCGGGAATGTAGTAGGCGGCGAGCGCGACGATGCCGAACACCGGAAAGAAGAAGAAGATGTGGCTGTGGGCGGCAATCAGCGTCCGCCAGTCGAGAG
>CAYWBX010000031.1:5229-12934 GCA_964456015.1 uncultured Hyphomicrobiaceae bacterium
ACTCAAGATAGAGCTGCGCCGTCGAAGCGATGAACGAGAGACCGAGCAGGCTGAAAATCGTTGCGACGAAGGCATGGGCCGCGGGCGCCAGCCGCTCCGGTCTGGCATCTGCGCCGATGTTGCCACCGCCGGCTCGCGCGGCTTGCGAAGTCATGCCATGCCTCCCACGCACGATTACGCCATCCCCCGACCAATCGCAATTTCTCACGGCGCCCGGGAACCGGTGACCCGGCGACAACTCATTCCTGGAAGGCTTTTTCCCTGGTGCTTTTCACCGCCGGCAGCACGACGGCAAGCAGCAGGAGGGCGGAAAGCCCGAGAAGGGTTGCGCTGATCGGACGCGTGAGGAAGACGGTGGCGTCCCCGTGGGCGAGCAGGAGCGCGCGCCGCAGATTCTCCTCCATCATCGGGCCGAGGACAAATCCGAGCAGCAGCGGCGCCCCTTCGCAGCCCGTCTTGAGGAAGAAATAGCCAATGAGCCCGAACAGCGCCGTAAGGCCCACTTCAAATGCGCTGTTGTTGAGGCTGTAGACGCCGATGCAGCAGAACAGCAGGATCGCCGGAAAGAGCAGCCGGTAGGGAACAGAAAGCAGCCGGACCCAGATGCCGATCAACGGCAGGTTGATGACGATGAGCATCAGGTTGCCGATCCACATCGAGGCGATCAATCCCCAGAAAAGGTCGGGTTGCTTGGTCATCACCTGCGGCCCGGGCTGGATGCCGTGGATCATCATCGCGCCAATCATGAGCGCCATGACCGGATTGGGCGGGATGCCAAGCGTGAGCAGCGGAATGAAGGACGTCTGCGCGCCGGCGTTGTTCGCGGCCTCTGGCGCCGCAACGCCCTCGATGGCGCCCTTGCCGAAGCGGCTCGGATCGCGCGCGATCTTTTTCTCGAGCGTATAGGCAGAGAAGGCCGAGAGCACCGCGCCGCCGCCGGGCAAGACGCCGAGCAGGGAGCCGAGAAACGTGCCGCGCAAGATCGGCGGCAGGCTGTCACGGAAGTCCTTTGCCGTCGGCATCAGACCTTTGATCGGTTGCGTAAGGACGCTGCGCTCCTGCCGCTTCGACAGGTTGCTGATGATCTCCGCCAGTCCGAATATGCCAAGCGCGATCGGCACGAAACCGAGCCCGTCGGACAGCTCGGGAATGCCGAACGTGAAGCGCTGCCTGCCGGTGTTCACGTCGGTTCCGACCAGCCCGAGAAACAGCCCCACGAGGATCATCGCGACGGCCTTGAGGATGCTGCCTTGCGCCAGCACCACCGCGGCAATCAATCCGAAGACCATGAGCGAGAAATATTCGGCCGCGCCAAAACTCTGGGCCACCTTCGTCAGCGGCGCAGAGAACAGGGCAACGAGCACGGTGGCGAAGCAGCCGGCGATGAACGAGCCGATGGCAGCGATGGCGAGCGCCGCCCCGGCCCGGCCCTGCCGCGCCATCTGATAGCCGTCGAGACAGGTGACGACAGACGAGCTTTCGCCCGGCATGTTGACGAGAATGGCCGTCGTCGAGCCGCCGTACTGCGCCCCATAGTAGATGCCGGCGAGCATGATCAGCGCCGGCACCGGCGACAGCGAGAACGTGAACGGAAGCAGCATGGCGATCGTCGGCACCGGGCCGATGCCCGGAAGAACGCCGATGAGCGTGCCGAGCAGGGCTCCGATCAAGCAGAAGATCACGTTCTGCAGCGTGAAGGCGACTGCGAAGCCTTGCGCGAGATTGCTGAGAACATCCATGCTCGAAGCCTGCCTGTCAGCGCACGATTGTCAGCAGCGGCTTGATGACCGTCGCCTTGAGGAACTGCCATCCATCCATCACGTAGGTCGACTTCAGGTTGAGTCCGAGGCCGTCGACAAACACGATGATGCAGGCCGCGCCGAGCCCGAGGGCGAGCGCAACCCGCTCGAGCATGGTGAGCAACGGCACGCTGCGTGCGTGCGACGCGATGGCCAACGCCATGACGACCGCGGCCGCCGCCAGGAGCCAGTTGGCTGCCAGTCGCGTGCCGGCGATCTGCGCGAGCTTTCCGGCAGTGCCGGGCCAAAGGAAGATCGCAAGCAGGGTGGCGAGCACGGCAAGCAGCGCGCGCTCGAAGCGCGACGGCTCAGGCTCAGCGACGCCGCCGACGAGCACCGAACCGAGAATCGCCACCTCCAGGCCGAAGCCCTCGAGCGCGGCGCCGAAAACCAGGACCGCCGAGAGGATCGCAAGCGTCTGGCCCCAGGCCCAGGCCTCCATCGGCTCGCCGCGCCTGACAATGCCGATCAGCGTGATGAGGCCGCCGAGGCCAAGGAGCAGCCAGCACAAGAGCTTCGGAAGGAAGCCCGCACCCATCCTTGCCGCCGTGCCAAAGGCGTAGTCAGTTCCGATCCAAAGCCCGAGCGCCGCAAGCCCCATGAAAAAGAGGCCGGCCCAGACATCCTTGTCGATGGTCAACTGCATGCCCCCCGAGCGTGCGCCTGTATCGGCGCGAAGCTTAAAAGATCGCCGGTGGTCTGGCCAGAATGCTCACGCCGAGGCTGTTGCGGCAAGGTCACTTTGCGGGCTGCGATGACCCCTCTTGCCACCACCGGTCGAGGGCGAGCACGACGAGGCCCGCCACCAGACCCCAGAAAGCGGCCCCGATGCCCGAGAGCGTGAGGCCGGACGCGGTGATGACGAACGCCGTCACGGCGGCGAACCGCTCCCTTTCCTCGGCCAGCGCGGCGCCGAGCGCCCCGACGAGGGAGCCGATGAGGCCAAGGCCGGCAATGGTCCTGATCAGTGGTGCGGGAAAGGCGGCGAAGAGCGCCACCAGCGATGCCCCGAGAAGAGCGAGGCTGCAGTAGACGAAGAGATAGGCGATGCCAGTGCGCCATCGCTCCTTCGGGTCGGGATGGGCATCCGGCCCGGTGCAGATCGCTGCGGTGATGGCCGCGAGATTGATCGAGTGTGCCCCGAGCGGGGCAATCAGCAGCGAGGCAAGGCCGGTGACCCGCAAGGCCGAAGCGAACGGCGGCTCGTAGCCGGAGGCCTTGATCACCGCCGCACCCGGCAGATTCTGCGACGCCATCGTGACGAGATAGAGCGGCACGCCAAGACCGATGAGCGCGGCCGCGTCGAAGCTGGGCGCGACGAGCACGAAGCCGGCCAGAGCGACCTCGGGCCAGGCCTTGATCAGGCCGAGGCCGGCGGCGAGCGCAATGCCGCCAGCGATGACGAGGAGCATGGCTGCGGCGGAACTCTTCAGCCGCACGATGAGAAAGAGAAACACGAGCGGAAGCACCAGCGCTGGCGCCGCCGGCGCTGCTTCGACCATCTGCAGCACGAAGCGCACCAGGACGCCCGCCAGCATGCCGGCCGCCACCGAGGCCGGAATCCGCCGGATCGCACGATCGAGCGGACCGACATAGGCGGTCGCAACGAGAAGGGCGCCGGCAAACAGGAATGCCCCCACCGCCGCCTCCATCTGCACGTTGCCGGCCGTCGCCGCGATCACCGCCGCGCCCGGCGTCGACCAGGCGGTGATGACCGGCACCTTGTGCCGCCACGACAGATAACCGCTGCTGAGCCCCATCGACAGGCAGAGAGCCATGACCCAGGAGGTCGTCTGCGCCGGGGTCGCGCCCACGGCCTCGGCCGCAGCGAGCACGATCGCGAGCGCCCCGGCGAGGCCAACCAGCGCCGCGACCAGCGCCGCCGTCACCACAGAGAATTGCATTGAGTATCCCCCTGTCACGGACTAGCAATGTCCGCGCCTGCTGTCACGCTGTCGCCGGGCGACCGGCGCGGTGAGAACCCGCAAGATCGCGGCGGATGCGAGGCCGGTCAGCCGCAATTCCGCCACCGCCGTCAACCCATGTCGCCGGCAGCCCCGAGGCCCCGCAACCGACCCGAAGGAAGTGCTCCTGATGGCTTCTCCAAGCCCCACCCGTCTCGCCACGCTGCTGATCGGCCTTGCGCTGATCGCGTCACTCCTGCGCCCCGCCGTGGCGCAGGACCAGGTTGTCGCCCGCGTCAACGGCAAGCCCATCACCGAGGCCGACATGAGCCTCGCCGAGGCCGAGATCGGCAATGACCTGGGGTCGATCCCGCCCGAGCAGCGCCGCCGCGTCCTCGTCGAATACATCATCGAGAACCAGCTCTTCGCCGAGGCGGCCGACGGCGACAGGCTGGGCTCGGGACCTGCGTTCGATGCCCGCATGAAATATTGGCAGCGGCGCGCGCTCCGCGATACCTACTTCGACCGCACCGTGCGGGAGACGGTCACCGAGGCCGATGCGCGGAAGCTCTACGATTCCCAGCTCGCCGCAGCCAAGCCGCAGGAGGAGGTGCGCGCCCGGCACATCCTTGTCGAGAGCGAGGAGCAGGCGAAAGAGATCTTCGAGAAGATCGCGCACGGCGAGGATTTCGCCCGCATGGCGAAGCAGTTCTCGAAGGACCCCGGCAGCAAGGAAGACGGCGGCGATCTCGGCTACTTCACGCGCGGTCAGATGGTCCCGGTCTTCGAGGAGACCGCCTTCAAGCTGAAGAAGGGCGACGTCTCGCAGCCGGTGCGCAGCCAGTTCGGATGGCATCTGATCAAGGTCGAGGATCGCCGTCAGCGCGGCGCGCCGCCGTTCGAGCAGATCAAGGATCGCATCATGGCGGCCATGATCCACAGAAAGGCGCAGGAGGTCGCGCAATCGCTGCGGGACAAGGCGAAGCTCGAGTTCCTCGATCCGGCGATCAGGGCCGAGGTCGAGAAGGACAACCAGATTCGCCCGGCGCCGCAAGGGCAGAAGCGATAGCTCGGGAGCGACCGCCGCCGGACGAGGCCGCCCACGCGGCTTCAGCGCCCGGCGCCGGCTTGGTCACACCTTTGAGCTGCGACCCGACCCGCCGCCGATCCTGATCGCCCGGACCGCCCCCCGTCAGGCCGCCGCCTTGCCCTCGGCAAGAATCTTGTCGGCCATCACCTGGCAGCGGCGCATGAGCCGCCGCTCGTCCGGGCCGTAGTCGGCAACCGCGTTGTGCATGGTCCACAGATTATCCCAGGCCAGCACGTCGCCCTTCGTCCACTGGTGGGCGTACTGGTACTTCGGGTCGAGCTGATGCCTGAAGAGGAAGGCGAGGATCTCGTCACTCTCTTTCGGGTCCATGCCGTCGATCTTCGTCACATAGCCGACGTTGCAGTAGAGCGCCGTCCTGCCGCTCACCGGATGCTTGAGGAAGATCGGATGCGAGACCGGCGGTTTCTGCTTTCTTTGCGCCTCAGTGAGCGGCGGCCGCGTGCTGCCCGGGCGCTTGCGCATCTCCTCCCAGAACTTGTTGAAGTCGTGCGTTGCGGTACGCCCGGCGAGGCGCGTCTTGAGCTCGGCCGGCAGGTCGTCGTAGGCGGCGCACATGTCGGCAAAGAGCGTCGCTCCGAGCGGCCGGCCGTCGCGAACCGGCACCTCGATCGCATGCAGCACGTTGAGGAACGCAATCGGCTCAGAGTACGACATGTCGGTGTGCCAGTCCTGTCCGGCATCCTTGAGCCCGATGGGGCGGCCGTTCTCGACGATGTTTGAAAGGATCATCACCTCGGGATGCCCCGGCACCACGTAGGCGCCGGCCGCCACGTTCACCTCGAGCGAGCCGAAGCGGGCGGAGAACGCCTTCTGCTGCTCGGGCGACAGGCTCTGGTTGGGAAAGCAGAGCACGGCATGGTCGCCGAATGCCTTGAGGATGAGCTGATAGTCGGCCTCGCTCAGCGGCTTGGCGAGGTCGATGTCCTCGATCCGGCAACCGAGCCGGCCCGTCCCTCGAACGATGCGCGTCATGGGTGTGCTCCCTGTCTCTGACGGGTCCCCAAAAGGGAACCGCCTGTCCATGGCGAAGACAACCAGTTGTGACACGTCGCCGCAAGCGCGCCAGCATCATGCCTGACCTCGCACCGCCCGACCGTTGGCAGCCTGCGGACGCTGCGACTATGATTGGCGCGATCCACGCCATCATTGCCGGTCCTGGCACCGGCGCACCCAGTCTGACCGGAGATCTGCCCCATGGTGATGAAGCCCCTCGCAGCCGATGTCGTCGTCGTCGGCGCCGGTAACGCCGCCTGCTCCGCCGCGATGGCGGCCCGGGAGACCGGGGCGAGCGTCATCATGCTCGAGGCGGCACCGAAAGAGGAACGGGGCGGCAACTCGACCTACACCGCCGGCGCCCTGCGGCTCGTCTACAACAGCGTCGAGGACGTGAAATCGCTCGTCGACCTCACCGAGGCCGAGATCGCCGTGCGCGACTTCGGCACCTACACCGAGGACCAGTTCTTCGACGACATGTACCGCATGACGCGCTACCGGACCGACCCGGAGCTGTGCGATGTGCTCGTCAAGAACTCGACGGCGACCTGGCAGTGGTGGAGAAAGCACGGCGTCAAGTTCCAGACGAGCGAAGGCCGCCAGGCGTTCAAGGTCGACGGCAAGTTCAAGTTCTGGGGCGGGCTTTGCATCGAGACCTGGGGCGGCGGCCACGGCCTCATCGACAGCGAGCACGCGATCTGCGCGAAAAACGGCGTCGACATTCGCTACGAGACCGCCGGGCAGTCGCTCATCACCGACGACGATGGCGGCATCATCGGAGTGAAGGCTCGACAGAAGGGCCGCACGTTCGACATCCGCTGCGGCGCGGTGGTGCTCGCCTGCGGCGGCTTTGAGTCGAACGCCGAAATGCGCTGCCGCTACATGGGCCCCGGCTGGGAACTCGCCAAGGTGCGCGGTACCCGCTTCAACACGGGCGCCGGCATCAACATGGCGCTCGCGATCGGCGCCATGCCGCACGGCCACTGGTCCTCGGGCCATGCCGTCGGCTGGGATTTCAACGCGCCGCCCTTCGGCGACCTCACCGTCGGCGACAATTTCCAGAAGCACAGCTATCCGCTGGGCATCATGGTCAATGCCCTCGGCAAGCGCTTCGTCGACGAAGGCTACGACTTCCGCAACTACACCTACGCGCGCTACGGCCACGTCATCAAGGAGCAGCCGGACATGATGGCCTGGCAGATCTTCGACAAGAAGGTTCTGCACATGCTGCGGGGGGAGTACCGGATCAAGCGCATGACCAAGGTCTCGGCCAACACGCTCGAGGAACTGGTTACGAAGCTGGAGGGCGTCGACGCGAAGGCGTGCCTCGCCGAAATCAAGGCCTACAACGCGGCCGTGATGACCGAGGTGCCGTTCAATCCGGCCATCAAGGACGGCCGCGGCACGCGCGGGCTCGCCATTCCGAAATCGAACTGGGCGAACGTGCTCGATGAGCCGCCCTTCGAGGCCTACCAGGTGACCTGCGGCCTCACCTTCACGTTCGGCGGCCTCAAGATCAACACCCTCTGCGAGGTCGAGCACACCGACGGCCACTCGATCCCGGGCCTATTCGCCGCTGGCGAACTGGTCGGCGGCCTCTTCTATCACAACTATCCGGGAGGAACCGGTCTCACCTCCGGGGCCGTCTTCGGCAAGATCGCCGGCGAAGGCGCCGGCGCTTTTGCCCTCGGCAAGCGGCAGCGCCAAGGCTGACGGGCGCTCAGCCGGCCCATCGGGCAACAAGACCGACGCGACCGCGGAAGGGCCCGACGCTCTCGGTCGCTCCGCGACTGTCTGACGCCGGCTCAGCGTGCGCCCAGAAATTCCCGCTTCACCGCTGCCGTGTGCGCACCGAGTGCGGGCACGTCGGACTGCGATGCAGGATCGGGCGCGCCGGG
>CAYWBX010000032.1:0-12811 GCA_964456015.1 uncultured Hyphomicrobiaceae bacterium
CCTCGCGCTTGGCGGCGGCGACGTAGGGATCGTTGAGCTGGCGTTCGAGCCAGCGTTGCGAGGATGCGGTGCGGCGGCGGGCTGACTTCAGGCGCACGTTGAGCTGACGCGCGCCGCCGAAGCTGCGATTTGCCCCCGATCTTCCGGCCGCGCTGCGCTTGCCGCCACCTTTCGCCTTGCTCATCGCTCGCTCCCGTGGCGGCGACGAGCGGCGCGGTAAACTCCGTCTTCGGCCATGAGCGAGGAGAGGATGCCCTCGCGCAAGCCCCGGTCGGCGACGCGCAGCGTCTCGCACGGCCACGTCTCGGCGATCGCCTCGAGAATGGCGCAGCCCGCCAGCACGAGGTCGGCGCGTTCGCGGCCGATGCACGGCTCGGCGATCCGCTCCTCGTAGGTCCGGTCGATGAGCCGCTGGGTCACCGAGCGGGCGTCGGCTGTGCGCATCCAGCAGCCGTCGACCCGCGAGCGGTCATAGCGTTTGAGGCCAAGGTGAATGCCGGCAACCGTGGTCACCGTTCCCGAGGTGCCAAGAAGGTGGGCGCGGCGCGCACGCATCCGCTCTCGGAACCGGTGCTCGCGCTCGAACGGCTCGAGCAATGTGTGCACGAAGTCCACCATGTCGTCGAAGTCATCGCGCGTGACATGCCGACCGCCGAAGCGCTCGGCGAGCGTTACGACGCCGATCGGCAGCGATGTCCAGGCGGCGATGCAACTCTGTGCGTCGACCCGCTCGTGCGGGCTTCTCGCGGGCTCTCCCTGGCGACGGGTGAGGTCGAGCCAGATCAGCTCCGACGAGCCGCCGCCGATGTCGAAGACGAGCGCCAGATCGGAGCGGGTGTCGACGAGCGAGGCACAACCCGAGACGGCGAGGCGGGCCTCGGCTTCTCGCGACAGGATTTCGATATGCAATCCAAGCTCGTCGCGGACGCGGGCCAGGAAGTCGGCCCCGTTGCTGGCGACGCGGCAGGCTTCCGTGGCAACGAGCCTGGACCGGACGACCTCCGCACGCTGCAACTTCGCGGCGCAGATCCGCAGCGCGTCGATCGTGCGGTCCATGGCGGCTTCGGACAGGCGACCGGTGGCGCTGACGCCTTCGCCGAGGCGGATGATGCGGGAGAATGCGTCGACCACCTGGAACCCGCGACGCGACGGGCGAGCGACCAGAAGGCGGCAATTGTTGGTGCCAAGATCGAGCGCCCCATAAATTGGCGGATGGGGCTT
This sequence comes from uncultured Hyphomicrobiaceae bacterium, assembly GCA_964456015.1. GTDB lineage: Bacteria > Pseudomonadota > Alphaproteobacteria > Rhizobiales > Hyphomicrobiaceae. Next base: position 1,222 of record CAYWBX010000032.1, read on the forward strand.
GCCGGAACCAGAGGCGGTCTGCCATCGGCTGCCGCTCGCGGCGCCGCTGCCTGTGTCCTGCCGGTACGCGGGTCGGGCCGCGCCTTGGTCCTCTCCCGGATTCGCCAACGTCTGTCCCCAGGGCCTGGCAGTTTTCGGGTCGTCACCAGCGGTGCCGATGGCCGCCGCCGGTCTTCAGGCTTTCGACTGGTTGCAACTTGACAACCTCCGTACCAGCTTGCCGGGCCCGGAAAAAGCCATCGGGACATGAAAGGTGCCGAATTCAACAGTCCGAGTGCTGCGCCGGCTCTCGAAGAGTTGCTGAAATGTACCATCTGAGGCCATCCTCAAAGTCGCGCGGGCCGGCGGCCGGGTCGCTCGCCCTGTGGCTGCTGCTGGCCTTCGCAGCGTGCGGGCCTGCGCTCGGCGGCAGTCCGCGGGCGCCAGAGGCGCCGGTGCCGGCTCCGCCGACAGCCGATGAGGCGAAAGCCTCTCTGATCAGGGCCTATCCGGAGCAGCTCGACCGCTTCGACGGCGACCTGCTCGTCTGGCGCGATGGCACGCGCATGCCATTCGACGACGGGCTTGGCGTGAAGTCGCCGGCAGACCGGCTTGAGCGGGCCGACATCGAGGACATGTTCGCGCAGCGGTATGTGGCAGGGCCCATGACGGGCGTACCGGCGGTCGAATTCGATCCCGGTCGGGCGCGCAACGCGGCGCTGTTCGACAAGCTTTACGGGCGCTGCGACCGGGGCGACGTCGAGCGCCAGCTCGTGGACGTCGTCTGGTTACCGAGCAAGTGGGGGAAGACGGTCAAGGCGACGCGTGTGAACGGTGTATCGAAACGCTTGGAAGAGGTCAGCCGGGATCTCGACCAGCTGCCGGCGTCGTTCGACGTCTATCTCTTCCCGCCAGCCGGGACCTACAACTGCCGCCGTATCGCTGGCACTTCAAGACAAAGCCCGCACGGGTACGGAATCGCCATCGATCTGGCAGCCGCGCGCGCGAACTATTGGCGCTGGGAAAGCCCGGGGGATGGCGGATACCGCAGGTACCGCAACAGCATTCCGATGGAAATCGTGGCGATTTTCGAGAAGCATGGCTTCATCTGGGGCGGCAAGTGGTACCACTTCGACACCATGCATTTCGAGTACCGGCCGGAGCTTCTCGGGCTGTCGGGGAGGAGGTAGCGATAGCTCCGGCGCGCGCCTTGGCGGGCGATGTCTTTCGGCTTGACGCGACTGAGGCCTGCGACCTATAGAGGCGCGCCGGTCCTGCGGCCAAGGCTTGCGGGGCCGCAATGCTTTCCTGAGACCGCATCACAGCTCCGAGCATCGCCGGCTCGGGTTCGCGCGCGCCATGTCCTCGAAGGAGTGATCCGATGACCCGTCGTTGTGAGCTCACTGGCAAGCTGCCGATGTCCGGTCAGCTGCGCAGCCATGCCGAGAACAAGACGAAACGTGTGTTCCGGCCAAACCTCGTCAACGTGACGCTGATCAGCGACGCGCTGAAGCGCAACGTGACCTTGCGCGTCTCGGCCCATGCGCTGCGCTCGGTGGAGCATCGTGGCGGTCTCGACGCCTACCTCGCCAAGGCGCGGGCCGACGAACTGTCACCCCGGTGCCGCAAGCTCAAACAGGAAATCGAGAAGGCGAAGGCCGGGGCGTCGGCCGCTTGAGAGAGCCTGCCGACGGGGCAAGCGGTTTCCCGACCCTCCGTCAATCATCTTTGTCGTCGAGGGCGATGCGGTCGTGACCGAACGGCTCGTCGCGCCGTTTGAAGGCATTGGAGAGCCCCGCCTCGCGTGCCAGCCGGGCAAATTCCCTGGCCGCCGCCGACTGATGTGATCGCGCGTCCGTCTCGGCCGCGAACCGCTGGAGCGTGCGCGCGCCCATCAGCTCGAGCCCCATGTTAACGATCCGCTTGTTGGCAGCGAGCAGGTCCGCATCAACGAGCGCAAGGCGCTCCGCCAGCTTTGCCGCTTCGGTCTCAAGTTTCTCCGGCGCCACTGCCTTGAGCACCAGGCCGATGCGCGCGGCGTCGCGGCCGGAGACGCTGTCGCCTGTCAGCAGCAGGCGCTTTGCCCACTGCGGCCCGACGTTGTGCAGCCAGAAATGCATGGGCGGCGTGCCCATGGCGCGCGTTGCGGGAAAGCCGATGCGGGCATCGCGCGCGGCGACCACCATGTCGCAGGCGAGCGCCAGATCGGTGCCGCCGGCGACGCAATTCCCCTGCACGGCGGCGATCACCGGCTTGTGCATGTCGAAGATCGTCATGATGTCGGCCTGGTTGCGCTCGAGCCGCCAGGTGTCGTCGGCTACGGAGGCGGCACCGGGCTGGCGGTAGAGCGCCGGGTCGTAGCCTTCGGCGGGGCCTGGACCGGAAACGTCATAACCTGCGCAGAAATCGCGACCGGCCCCCTTCAGCACGACGACGCGCACGGCGCGCAGATCATCCGCTTCGAGCATCGCGTCGCGCAGTTCGCGGAGCAATGTCCGATTGAGCGCGTTGCGCTTCTCCGGCCGGTTGAGCGTCACCCAGGCGATGGCGCCTTTGACCTCGAACTTGATGCAGTCCGTTGATGTCAGCCATTTGGGCATCGGTTCACTCCCTCGATTCAGCCGGCACCTTCACGAACTTCTGCAGGGCTCTGAGGTTTTCGGGCCGCGGCTGGTTCGGGTGGCTCGAAGGCCAAGACGTATAGGCGACCTCGCCGACGTAGAGATCGCCGCGGCTGTCGACGCACAGGCCATGCGGGGAGATGAACTGGCCGGGTCCTTGCCCCAGCGACGGCACGCGGGCGAGGCGGGCGAGGAGCTTTCCCTTGTGGTCGAGGATCGAGACGCGCGGCCCGAGGTTCGGCGCCTCGCGGTTGACGGGAAGGTGCGGCCCGATCTCGCCGATGTAACAGATCGGGCACTTGCCGGCGGTCATGTAGAGGCCGCTCGGGCGGTGCAGATTGTTCCACTGCGTCTCATAGCGGCCGCGTCCGTCGAACACCTGCACGCGATGGTTCTCGCGATCGGCGACATAGACCCAGCCATCGGCGTCGCAGCAGATGTTGTGGGCAATGTTGAACTGGCCGGGATCGCTGCCCGATTCTCCCCACGAGAACAGGAGCCGGCCGGCGGGGTCGTACTTGTGCACGCGTGCGTTGCCGTAGCCATCGGACACGTAGATGTCGCCGTCGGGTGAGAGCGCGGTATGAGTGCAGCGATGGAACGGATGCCCGGAGAAGCGCTCGGCAGGCCGCCCCGGGATCCCGATCGTAAGCAGGACGCGGCCGTCGAGCGTGCATCGTCTCACCGTGTGGTCGCCGTCGTCCGTGAGATAGAGCATGTCGTCAGGGCCCACATGTACGCCGTGCGGCCGCTTGAAGATGCCCTCGCCCCACGAGCGCAAAAAATTGCCGTCACGGTCGAAGACGACCATGGGGTGCTCGGACCGGTTGAAGACGTAGACATTGTCGTTCCTGTCGGTGCCGACGGCCGCCACGTCGCCGAACCTCCAGCCTGGCGGCAACTGTCCCCAGCCTTCCTCGACCCGGTAGGTGTACTCTCCGCTGCCGACAAAGATTGCCATGTGGACTTTCCCTGATGATGGCTCCGCGAACGGCCCGACAGTGCGGTGCGTCGGGCTCCGGGTGCGCGGCAAACAGCCTAAGGCAATTCCGGCGCGAGGGGTATGGCGGGTTGGGGCGTCGGCGGGACGTTTCCGTCGCCGGGGCCGGACTGGGTGATGGGCAAAGGCTCACGGGGAGGTCGGGCGGGGACAGCGACGTGGCGGGTCGCCGGACAACGGCCGGGTGCGCCCCAAACGTGCGCAAGCCAAAGAGGGGCAATGCAGGGGCAGTCGAGCCATGATTTCCCTTGCTTTCGTTGCTTGAGGGGCGGCTCGCTCGGCAGCGGCGCATTCGGCGGGTCATTGATTCGGTGTTGCACTTCAGCTTAGAGAAGCGTCGAGGACTTCCAGCCAAGGACACCAGCAGCCGTGACGCCGCCGAAGGTCTGCGCGCATCTATGCGCACCGCTCAAGGTGATCAACGTCGGACTTGAGACGTTCGCCGCCGATCTCGCGGCGAACGGGGCGCAGGTGCAGGATGTCCAATGGGTGCCCCCGGCGCGGGGCGATGCGGCGCTCGCCCGTCTCCTTCTCAGGCTCGGCGCGTGAGGGGCTGATGGGGGACCTCGCCGCAGCCGTCGACAAAGCAAACGAGGAGGCGTGTCGCCGACTGATGGCGGGCGATCCCGTGCTTGTCGATGTGGTGCCGGCCGGCGACGTGATCCCCCGGCTCCGCGAGGAGCGGATCATCCTTCATGCCGGTCCACCCCTCGGATGGGACCACATGTGCGGACCCATGCGCGGCGCGGTGACCGGGATCGCCGTGTTCGAGGGCTGGGCGAGCGACTTGGCCGACGCCGAGCGCCGGGCGGCGGCTGGCGACTTCGCCTTCGAGCCCAACCATCATCACGGCGCCGTCGGGCCTATGACCGGCATGACAACGGTCTCGCAGCCGCTCCTGGTGGTCGAGAACAGAACCTTCGGGAACAGAGCCTATTGCGCCATCAACGAGGGGCTCGGCAAGGTGCTGCGCTTCGGAGGCAATGACGCCGAGGTGCTGGCGCGGCTCGCGTGGCTGCGCGATGTGCTTGGACCCGCGATCGGCCGCGCGCTCAGGACCATGGGAGGCATTCCGCTGAAGCCGATCGTGGCGCGCGGCCTCACCATGGGCGACGAGATGCATCAGCGAAATGTTGCCTGCTCGGGACTGCTTCTGCGGCAGCTCGCTCCAGCGCTCGCGCGCACGCAGACGGACCCCTCGACGCTTGCCGACGTGCTCGCCTTTATCGGCCGCAACGACCAGTTCTTTCTCAATGTTGCCATGGCCATGGGCAAGGCGCTGAGCGATCCGGCTCGCGACGTCGCGATGAGCTCGATCGTGACCGCCATGTGCCGCAACGGCACCGATTTCGGCATCCGCGTCGCGGGCACCGGCGACCAATGGTTCACGGCCCCGGTCGAGATGCCGCAGGGCCTCTACTTCCCAGGCTTCAGCGAGGCGGACGCCAATCCCGACATGGGAGACAGCGCCATCGTCGAGACGATCGGTCTCGGTGGGTTTGCCATGGCGGCGGCACCGGCCGTTGTCGGGTTTGTCGGAGCGGGCCGGGCGTCGGACGCCGCGCTCTACACCCGCTCCATGGGTGAGATCACGTGGGCGCTCAATCCCGACTGGACGATCCCCGCGCTCGATCACGCGGGGGTTCCGACCGGCATCGACGTCCGCCGCGTCGTCGCCACGGGTATTGCGCCGACCATCAACACGGGGATCGCGCACCGAATGCCCGGCGTAGGGCAGGTCGGGGCGGGCATCGTCAAGGCGCCGCTCGCGTGCTTCGAATTGGCGCTTTCCGCCCTCGCCGCCAGGATCGGCGTGTCGTGATTGGGGCCGGGGCGCTGTCCGTTGGCGATGTCGCCATGGCTGCGTTGCTGCTTCTGGCGAATGGTCTGATCTCGATTGCGTTCCGGCTCGGTCTCGAACGCGGGATGGTGGTCGCCGGTCTGCGGATGGTCTTGCAGCTCGCGGCCGTCGGCTATGTGCTGCAGGTCGTCTTCCGGCAGTCGTCCGCCGTGTGGACGATGAGCCTTGCGCTTCTCATGGTGGCCGTTGCCGCGCATGAGGCGTGCGCCCGCCAGAGCCTGCCAATCGCCAAGCCTGCATCCCTGGCGCTCAGTGCGGGAACCCTTTTGCTCGTCGGATCGTTCACGGCCATGTACGTCACGTCGGCGGTGCTTCGCGTCGAGCCATGGTATTCCGCGCGGGTGTTCCTGCCGATCCTCGGCATGATCCTCGGCAACGCGCTGACCGGCATGGCGCTCGCCTTCGAGACGCTCACTCAGACTGCAAGTTCAGGCCGCGGCGGTCTCGAGGCGCGCCTTGCCCTCGGTCATCCCCGCTTCGAGGCGATGCGGGAGCCGATCAGGCGTGCGCTCACAACCGCGATGATGCCGGTCATCAACAGCATGACCGTTGCCGGCGTCGTGGCGCTGCCTGGCATGATGACCGGTCAGATCCTCGCCGGCGTCGAGCCTATCGAGGCCGCCAAGTATCAAATCATGATCATGTTCGCGATCGCGGGGGCGAGTTCGCTGGCTGTCGCCGCAGCGGCGGTGGGAGGCGTGCTGCTCATCACCGACCGGCGAGGGCGGCTGCGCCTGGACCGGCTTTCGCGCAAGACGCCGGATTGAAGCGGGGGCCTTGCGGTGCTAAGCCGCGCAGGGACCTCAGGCGGCGGCCTGCCCCTCGGCGATGAGGGCGTCGAGGTCGACGCGGGCACGTCCCATGTTGAGCCGTCCATCGGCGGACACCGGCCACTGCTCGCGCGGCTTGTCCCAGTAGAGCTCGACGCCGTTGCCGTCAGGATCGTCGAGATAGAGCGCAATGCTGACGCCGTGATCCGATGCGCCGGTCAGCGCGATCCCGGAATCGAGAACTTTCTTCAGCGCGCGACCGAGCGCGGCGCGGGAAGGATAGAGAATCGCGACGTGATAGAGCCCTGTTGTGCCCTTCGGCGGCGCCGAGCCGCCGGCGCTCTCCCAGGTGTTGAGCGCGATGTGATGGTGATAGCCTCCGGCAGCGAGGAACACTGCCCCCGGCCGACGCTGCATGACCTCGAAGCCCAGGACGTCGCGCCAGAAGGCGAGGGCGCGCTCGAGGTCGGCGACCTTGAGGTGGACGTGGCCGATGCGGACGGCGGGGTCGACCGTCACAGCGTTGCCCGGTTCGGGGACGAGGCGTGTCACGGGGTCACTCCTTTGACTCGAGCACCATTTGAGTTTGCGTCACCATGGCGAGGAGGCGGCCCTCCGGATTCGTGAGGCGGGTTTGCCAGACCATTGTCCGTCGCCCCTTGTGGAGGGGTGTCGAGGCGCCGAGCACGGTGGTGCCGATCACGGCTGGCGCAAAAAAGTTGGTTTTGCTCTCCATGGTCGTCGTCCCGGCCCCCTTCGGCAGATTGACGACCGTTCCAAGGGCGCCCAGGTAGTCGGCAAAGGCCATATAGGCGCCGCCGTGCAGGATGCCGGAGCCATTGCCCATGTCCTCGCGGGCGAGGAGGCGCGCCTCGATGCAATCGGGCTCCACCTTCGTCACCACGCAGCCCAGCAGTTTCATGAGCGGCGGCAGCCGCTCGTTCACCTTCTTGACGATCTCACTCAGGGTCCGTTCTCCCTTGGCGCAGTCCCGCGTTGCTCGAGCGTCGTAAAATCAAGCATAGCAAACCGCTGGGCAAGTTGGCATGTCGACAATGCGACACCCGGGCTGCGCGCCGGTCGCTGTTGCCAGCCGTCATGCATCGCGCGGAGGACGACGCGCGCGCCGAATTGGAACCATCTCCGAACCGCGGCATGGTCCCAAACGATGTCGGGATCAGAGGCGTCAGCGGCCGATCGGCTGCGCAGCTGAGCCGAGGGAGGCCACAGCAGCGTGGGCACGCGGCGGTCCTTAACACGCGATTGCGGACTGCGAGCGTATAGGAACCAGGGCGATGTGGCGCCAGCTTAGGGCGATGCTCCCTTGGTCTGCGCCGCCACGCCACCACCGCCGTCTGTGCCGCCGGGCTGCGTCTTGGGATGCGCATAGTCGCGGTAGGTCGCAGCGCGCCGGTCGCTCTGGCGCGGCGTCTCGAGCTGCGGTACGAGAAGATCTGTCGGCTCTGCAACCATGTGCGCAAGGTTGCGCTGCGCCGCACAGCCGAAGTTCGGCATCGGCTTCAGCTGCGGACTGCGGCTGACGTCTTCGGACCAGTCGCCGCACTCGGGTCCGACGGCGACCAGACTGTCATAAGCAAGGGTGACGACGCCTGCGCCGTCGCGGCGATGGATGCTGCGGATGCTGCGGGCAGGGACCCCGTTTTCCTTCGCCATCTGGCGAACCGCGTCCGCGAGCCGCTGCGCGCGGCCTGGGCCGTGCGCGTAGGCAATCACGAGCGGGCCGCGGCCGTCGCGCCGGTACTGCCGGATGAAGCGCAGTGCGTCGATCTGGGTCGCGGACATGGCTTCGGGACTGAGATCGCCTGCGGGAAGGTCGAGGTGTGCGCGTCGGGCTTCGACGGCGATCGGATGACGAAGTTCGGGCTCGCTCAGGCGCAGGACCTCAGCGTCGGAGAGCCGATCGAGGTCGCAGGCGCCGACGAGAAAGGCGCCGATGACGGCAAGCGCCATGCGGCGTCCGCCACGCGACAGGTGCGCCAGCTTGGAAGCAGGCTGCGGCATCATTCGGTCTCCCCAAAATCTGGATGATCGACGATGAACCCGTACTCGCCCTTGAGGGCATGGCGGGGGATGTTGCCATAGACGCGGTGCAGGTGGCCGAGCACGAGGCCGCGCAGCGTCGAGGGTGCGACAAGCCCGTCGTCAGGCCGGCTGAGTTGCGCCGTCTCTGTCGGACGCACGACATAGGGCGTGACCAGGATGACGAGCTCGGATTGCGCGCTCTTGTAGTCCTGGCTGCGGAAGAGCGCGCCGAGGATCGGCAGGTTCTTGAGCTCCGGCACGCCATCCACGTTGCGTCGCGTCTGCTCGGAGAGAAGGCCCGCCATGGCCAGCGCCGAGCCGCTTGGCATCTCGACCACGGTCTCGGCCCGGCGCACCTGCACGGCGGGAATCGCGATCGTCTGCAGCGTGACAGCGCCTTGGGAGGAGAGCTCGCTCACCTCCGCCGCCACCTTGAGACTGATGCGGCCCTGGTCCAGAACGAAGGGCGTGAAGGCGACGCTGACGCCGAACTGCTTCCAGGCGACGGAGATAGTGTTGTTGGCCTGATTGACGGGAATCGGGAACTCGCCGCCGGCATGGAACTTGGCGGCCTCGCCGGAGATCGCGATCAACGTCGGCTCCGCGAGCGTGCGCGCGAGGCCCACGCGCTCGAAGGATTCCAGCATTCCGGTGATGCTGTTGCCGTTCCAGGCGGCGGTCCCCTGCAAGACCGAGCCGCTGCCGATGGCGGGCGACACGCCCGGCGCGAGTAAGAGGCCCGGCGCCACACCGACGGAGCTGATCGGAAAGCTGTTCTGCATCACCTTGGCGAAGGTGACGGATCCGGCTTTGGCGACCGCGTCGGGAATATTGACGCCAAGCCGGCGAATCGCCTCGCGCTGCAGCTCGGCGACGGTCACCTTCAGCAGCACCTGCTCCTTGGCGCTGGTCGAGATCAGATTCACCACCGGCACCTTGCCGAGGTGCTGCAACGCGAGTTCCTCGGCGCGGCTCGCATCGGCTGGGCGCGCGACGGTGCCCGAAAGAATGACACCTTCGCCCGATGCCTCGACCTTGATGCGCGAGCCCGGCAGATTGCGGTGCATGATGGTGGCGAGGTCGGTGAGGTCGCGCTTCACCGTGACGTCGAGCATGACGAGCTTGCGCCCGTCGCGCCCAAGCAGGAAGACGTTCGCCTCGCCTGCAGACTTCGCGTAGATGAGAACGCGCCGCGCGGTCAAAACGGTGGCGTCGATGGTGTTCGGCTGAGAGATGATGGCGTCCTGGGCATCAACCGGCAGCTCGATGATCATCGCCTTGTGCAGGCCGAGTACGACGCGGCGACTGATCGGCAGCTGTGATGGCGAGGCGATGCGCAGGATCGCCTCCTCGCCGGAGATCATCTCTCTCTGCGCCAGCGCCGGACCCGTTGCAACGCCAGTCGCAGCCAAGAGCAGCCCGATGATGGCGGCTCGCAGCAGAACGATGGGTCTGGACAGAGCGTACGTCACGATCGCATGGCTCCTCACATCGAAAGCCGGGCCACTCGAGCCGGCTCGTTCCACGTCGCATGGAACACTTAGCGGCGGGTGATACCGAGGCACCAGCGCGGCGTAGCGGCAGTCGCGACTGCCGAGCCCCTGTCCACGAGTTATCCTCGTCGCCGGTGGCCATGCCCGCGGCCGTCGGGCCCGAGGAATGATTTGAGATTCAGTCGCTTCCGCTTGCCGTCGGCGCGTGCGGCGTCAGCGGAGCTTTTTGCTGTCGATAATCGCGGAGCGGAACGTGGGCGCTGGGAGAGGCATTCTGCTTGCGTGTGGCCGGCAGTCGACCGACTCAGGGGAAGATCGGCGACGGTGCCGTGGCGGCGGCCTGCTCTCCCGGACACCAGGCGGGCCGTCTGCTGGCAAGACCGAGGGCGTCGCGCTCGGTTGCGGTGAGGCAGGGTCCGGCGCGGCGCTCCGCTTCAGCAATGGCGTCCGCGTGGCTCGCAAAGAGCGGCCAGCGATGCATTCGGCCGCTCTGGTCGAGGGCGATGACCGATCGCCCGTCGGCGCCGAACCTTGCAACGAGAATGCCTTGACTGGCGGTCGCGAGGGGAACGGCACCTTCGCTCGCGTTCCTCGCCACAAGGCGCACTTCGCCGGACCACCCGGTCGTCAGTACCCAGCCGCCATCGCTGCTGACGGCGAGGTCGCGAAGGGCCTCGCTGGTCGGTGGGCTGACGGCGATCTGCCGTTGCGAAGACAAGTCCCAGATCTCGATGCCGCCGTCCTGCGTCGCCCCGGCCAAGAGGCTCGCATCGCCGGAAAGGCGGGCGAGGGTGAAGCTCGACTTGGCGGCGCGCAGCTCAACTTCGGGCGCCGCGGCTGCAGGATCCCAGACGCGGATGAATCCGTCGAGCGAGGTTGTGATGATGCGGTTCGCGCCGGGTGCGAAGGTGGCATCGAGGACCGCGCCCTGATGGGGCATCGTTGCAATCAGGACCGGCGGGCCAGTGAGCGACCACAACCGCGCGGTCTTGTCGGCTGACCAGGAGAGAAGGCGGCTGCCGCGAGCGTCGAAGCGCAGGCCGGTGACGGCCATGTCGTGTTCGCCGAGACGGGCAATCCGCCGGCCCGTGGCAACGTCCCAGAGTCCGACCGTAGCGTCGGCAGAGGCGGTTGCCGCGAAACGCCGATCGGGCGCGAATGCGACGGCGAGAATGTCGCCGGTGTGCCCGTGCAGCACGACCCGGGGCTTCGATTGGCCGCTCAGGAGCGGCGCGAGCTCGACGGTGAAGTCCTCGCCGGGGTCGGCCAGGATCTCGCAGGCGTCGTCGACGGCGAGCGGCCGGGAGCGAGCGTGGGACGGCGTCGCGACCGGCACGAACGCGCCTGACGCCAGGTCGACGATGCCAAGCGTTCCATCGGTCAGCGACAGCACGTGCCGATCGCCGCAGGCGACCGGTACGACGCCAGGCATCGGCCTCGCATTCGCCGCAAGGGATGGCGTGGCGCTCGCGAGGGCGCGATAGACGGCTGAGAGCGCGCTCGTGCCGACAGCCGGATCGACCGGACTTGAGGCGGCCCTGGCGATCCGCTCGCTGTCGCGGGACGCCTCGATCGCAAGATGAAGTGCAAATCGGGTCTCGCCCTGATCGACCATCTCGTGCGCGAGCATCGCCGACCGGCTCGCAAGGCGCATCTCGCGCTCCTGCTCGGCCTTGCGGTCGCGCTCGGCGAAGACGCTGCGGCCCGGTCGTGTTCTGGCGACGGGAGGGGCCGTCTGTGCTGGCCGCGACGGGGGCGGCGTCACGACTGGCGGGGCCGGTTCTGCGGCAATTGCGGGACCCAGCTGGCATGACCACCGAAGG
>CAYWBX010000033.1:0-10404 GCA_964456015.1 uncultured Hyphomicrobiaceae bacterium
GGCTGGCCTGCCAATTCGGCGAGCTCGCGCACCTGCGGCGGGCGATGCCTGTTTTCTGCAATGAGCCGCTCGATCCGCTCCCAGAGCTTCTGGTCCGCCGCTCCGAGAGCCGAGCTGTGCGAAGGCAGCCGCACGCGACCCGCCTCCACCACCACGGCGCCTTCGCCCGCGAGCATTGCGAGAAGCGCCGTTGTCTGCGCTCTCGACGGGCGCGGCGCGAGCTTCAGGCGAAGGGCGTCCTGCGGCATCCCGCCAAGCTCCGGCGAGGTCGCGTGGAACGATGCCAGCACCGCTTCCACCTGCATGCCTAACCGCGCGACCGCTTCCGGCGCGGCAACGAACCGTCCGGACGGCGTCTCGGCGACGCGGGGGGCCGTTGCCGCCAGCACCGCCTCTGCTTCCGCCGCAGAAAGGCCCCGATCGACCGTGAACGCGGAATAGTCGATGATCCCCGGCGCGATCGCCATCTGCTTGCGCAGCGCTGCCCCGGCATCGTCATCGTCGAGCGCCGTCAGCTGAGCCAGTCGCTCCGGCGTGCGCCGCTTGCGCTGTGGGGCTCGGGGGTCGATGACCGAGCCGCCACCGATCGTGCGTTCGGCTGCCGCGTCGCGGATGACGAAGCGGTCGCCGAACCTTAGCGGCAGCCCCGCATCCAGGACGAGCTGTGCGAGGGCCCGGCCGCCGGGTTCGAGCCGATCGCCTTCGAGCAGCACCACGCGGCCCGCCACTGCGCTCGCCCCTGTGTGCAGATGCACCGGGGCCCAGCTTCTGAGGGGCCTCGTCTCGCTCGCGAGCAGCTTGAGCCGGGCATCGAAGCGTTGCGTGAGCGACCGGTGATGGGGATCGCAAAGCCAGTCGCCACGCCCCAGCGCGTCCTTTTCGATGCCTGCGAGATTGACCGCGGCGCGCTCGCCCGCAAACGCGCGGCTCACCGGTCTGCCCTGCGCGTGCAGCGCCCTGACGCGAACCTCGAGCCCGCGCGGGAGCACTACTACGCGGTCACCGACCGCGACGGTGCCGGACCCAATCGCGCCCGTGACGACGGTGCCCGCGCCCGGCACTGAAAACGAACGGTCGACGCCAAGCCGGAAGGCGCCGCGCGCCGCGCGCTCCGGCCGGCTCGCCGCTTCGAGCAGGAGCCGGGCCTTGAGATCGCCGACGCCTTCGCCCGTTGCCGCCGAGACCGGCAGGATATCCGCGCCCGCGAGCGTCGTTCCCGCGAGAAGGCTCTCGATCTGCGCCGCAACATCCCGCCGCCGGTCGGCGTCGACGAGATCGATCTTGTTGAGCGCGACGACGCCTTCGCGCAGGCCCAGAAGGTCGAGGATCTGCACGTGCTCGCGCGTCTGCGGCATCACGCCCTCGTCGGCTGCGACCACGAGAACGACGAAGTCGATGCTCGCCGCGCCCGCGAGCATCGTGTGCACGAAGCGCTCATGCCCCGGCACGTCGACGAAGCCGAGAATCTCGCCCTCGGGCCGCTCGGCGGTCGCGGTGTCAGGGATCGGCACGTAGGCAAAGCCGAGCTCGATCGTGATGCCGCGCGCCTTCTCCTCCTTGAGCCGGTCCGTGTCGACGCCCGTCAGCGCCTTCACCAGGAGCGTCTTGCCGTGATCGATATGTCCCGCCGTGCCGACGATCATGCCCTGCCGGTCCCGGATTGCCTGCCGGATCCCACTCTAGGTCGGCTCACCGGCGCGGCCAACGCTCGCGCCGGCGTCCGCCCTCGAGCTTGAGCCAAACACTGGAGGCTGCCAGAAGCCCTGCCGCCGCGGCCCAGACCGCGACCGCGGGCGCCAGTGGAAAGAGCAGCCCCGCCGCCAGCGGACCGGTGCCGGCGCCGATATCGCGCCACACTGCCTGCCGCGCCATCGCCGGAACGCGCTCCGGCCCCGGATAGAGCTCGGCAAGCACCGGCGGCGGCAGCGGCTGCACCAGGGCCCTGAGGAGCACGACAAGAATGAGCGCCCCCCAGAGCAGCGGACCGTTGGCAGAAAGCAGCAAGAGCAGGCTCGCGATCGCAAGCGAGAGCGCGATCATCAGCCGCATGGCGCCGAACCGCTCGGCCAGCGGGCCGCTCAAGGGCGAAAGCAGCATCTCGGTCGCATAGCGCAGCGCCAACACGACGCCCGCCGCCAGCACCGCCCAGTGCGGGAAGTTCTCTTTCGCTACCAGCGACAGACCGAGCACGAAGATGCCGTCGAGCGCAAAGCCGAAGCAAAAGCTCCAGATGCTGAAGGCACCCGGCAGCGCGAGCTGCGGCCCGTTGCCTCGCACCACCGCTTCCTTGAGACGCGGCAGGCGCAGGGCAAAGAGCGGCGCCGCGAGCGAGGCGGCAAACACCGCCGCAAAGGCCCAGCGCGGCCCGGCATGATGCGCAATCACAGCGCCCAGGATGAGCCCGGCCATGGAGCCCGAGGCGATGATCGACCGGGATCGGCCCGACCGGCGGGCCGATCCCGCCGCGACCAGCGTCGGAAGCGCCTGGTTGGCGACGTTGAGCGTCGCGAAGGAGAGGCCCCAGACGAGGCGTCCGGCAAGCAGGGGCCAAAGTCCGCCGCCAACCGCGTAGCTCAGCGCCGCAGCGACTCCGCATAGCGCCGCGAGCAGGCCCGCGTTGCGGGCGCCCAGGCGGGCGTAGCCGACGGCCACATGCCGGTAGATGAAGATGCGCACCAGCCGGTTGGCGGCGAGCAGGATCCCCACCTGCGGCAGCGACACGCCGAACTCGGACGCATAGAGCGGCAAGAGCAGGTAAAGGAGCGTATCGGCCGGGATCACCAGCGCGAGCGTGATCGCGGCATCAAGTGAAGCCCGGTCGGCCGTCTCGCGACTGACGTCTCCGCCGGCGGGCGGAATCACCCCGGCATCCCCGTGCGCATTCTGTGTCATTGTCGGTGGGGTCCGTTCGAGCCTGCTCGTGGCGCCGCAGTCTCGGGGCGTGCGTCACCTGACTGTCACAATCGCCCGGATCGCAGGAGGAGATCAATGTCCGACATCTCGCGCATCGGCCCGTCGCGCTACTCGCCGACCCGTAGCCGTTCGGTCACGTTCAACGGCGTCGTGACCACGGTCGCGACGGCAACGGCGAAGCCGCCTTCGCTCTACGAACAGGCCGTGGATGCCCTCGCCAACGTCGACCGCCAACTGGCCGAGGCCGGCACGGACAAGAGCCACATTCTGACGGTAACGATCTACATCACCCGCATCGGCGACAAGCCCGAGTTCAATCGCGCCTGGGATGCGTGGGTGGACCGCGCCAATCTGCCGCTGCGCGCCTGCCTCGGCGCTGACCTCGAGGGCGACGATCTCGTCGAACTCATTGTCACGGCGGCCGCGCGCGGCGGGCCGGGGCAGACCGGCAAAATGTGAGCGGGATCGCGCGGAACCGCCAATCCCGGCTCGGCCGACACCGCATCGCCGCCGGACGGTTCGTCATGCACGCCGCTGGCGGCCGCCCGGCGGGCGCTCAGGCCTCGACTGGCGCCGCCGCCGATTTCCGGTTCAGGCGTTCTGCATGACGTGGATGACCCGGTTGGCCAGAAGGTCCTTCACCTTCGCCGCGTAGGCCGCCATGTGCGGCGCCGCCGCATGCGCCTTGAGGTCCTCGGCGCTCGCCCATTTCTCAATGACGACGAACGTATCCGGCCCGAAGGCGGTCGAGAACTTTCCGAAGCCTTCCGCGTCGACCACGGGGCCATACTCGATGCAGCCCTTCTCGGCATGAACCGCCGGCATGTTCGCTCGGAACGCGGCGAGGACCTCGTCGCGTTTGCCGGGCTTCGTCGTGATGATGGCGAGCACGTGAATCATCGCTTGTCGTCCTTGTTCCGAAAAGGCGCCGGGCCGCACTCGAGCCCGGCCGGGGGCAACGGGAAGCTCTAACGCATGCGGCGGGCCCGGCAAGAGGGCCCGCGGCGCCTTGTCTCACGCTTGGCGGGGCCGCCTTACGCCGTCAGCTTGGCGACAATCTCGTCGAACGCCCGGTCGGCGATATCGCGAAGCTCGGCATCGGTGCGATCCTGGATGGGGTGTGGCACCCATACGATCGTCGGCTCATAGCCGAGCGCCTTTGCCTGCACCTCTGCCGCCTGGACGAAGGCCGTCGAAGCGACGATCAGGGCTGGCACGCCATTCGAGTCGAGGGTGGATCCGTCGTGCAGACTGCACGTTGTACAAGACCCTCAATCCGCGAGACCGATCACTGCCGACTGCACCTCGGCCAGCATTCGCTGCTTTGTCTGCGGGGCCACGAGACGGGACGGCGTCGGCTTGGCGTAGCGCCGCACCGCGATGCCGCTCGCTTTGAGCCGTTCGTCGAGGCGATCGAGGAACACGTCGCCACGGGCCTTGCCGATGTCGAGGAGCCCGACGGTAATGCCTTCGAGACTTTTCGGCCGCGCCGCCTGCTTGCGCGCGGGCGCTTCATGCTCGCCGGTCGGGTCGAGGAGAATTCTGTTTTCGGGTGCCAAGCTGTCACCTCCGGGTTACGGGGTTGTTGCGGCAGGCGTGAACGGTCCCGCACGGCACTGCACATTAGGCTTCTTTGAGGGATTGCGCCACCGCCCTCCACCGCCCTTCACACTGCCGGGGGCCAAGAGGGTGCTGCCTGACGGCGTTACGGCCATTTCGGCGGCCGCCCATGGCCGCCCTTGACGGTGGGACCGACCTTGCCGCAGAAGGCGTCGTGGCCCCGCCTCACCGAGGCTCGCAGTCTTTACATCCGGGACCCAGCATGTTCGATCTCACAGGCAAGACCGCCCTGGTCACCGGCGCGACCGGCGGCATCGGCGGCGCCATCGCGCGCGCCTTTCACCGGCAGGGTGCGACGGTCGCCGTATCCGGCCGCCAGGTCGGCAAGCTCGAGGCGCTCAAAGCCGAGCTCGGCGACCGCATCGTCATCACGCCCTGCGATCTGGCCAGCAAGGAGGCGGTCGCCAAACTCGTCGACGAGGCGGTCAAGGCGCTCGGAGGCCGCCTCGACATCCTGGTCAACAACGCCGGCTTGACCCGGGACAATCTCTTCATGGTGATGAAAGACGAGCAATGGGACGAGGTTATCGCCGTCAATCTCACCTCGACCTTCATGCTGTCGCGGGCGGCGACGCGGCACATGCTGCGCAACAAGTCGGGCTACGGCCGCATCATCAACATCTCGTCGGTCTCGGGCGTGCTCGGCAACCCCGGCCAGGGCAACTACGCCGCCTCGAAGGCCGGCATGATCGGGATGACCAAATCGCTCGCCCGCGAGGTCGCCCCGCGTGGCATCACGGCGAACTGTATCGCGCCCGGATTCATTGCAACCGCCATGACGGACGTGCTCAAGGAAGACCTCGTCGCCGAGATCAAGAAGCAGATCCCGGCGCAGTCGTTCGGAACGCCCGATGACGTTGCGGCGGCGGCGGTCTTTCTGGCCTCAACGGAAGCGCGCTACGTCACCGGCCAGACCCTGCATGTGAACGGCGGCATGGTCATGATGTAAGGATCGCAAAGTGTGGCAAACTGGCAGCACCTGACCGGCCTCCGGTTTGCTGGCCAACCGTTTTGAAGTGTGTTACCGAGCCCGAAATTCGGGACGTTCAGCTGGGGAAAAACCGGCACGGAACCGTCCCGGGCGGTGCGACACGTTTGGACTCAGGCTAGCTGAGGTTTCGGTCGATGGATCCGGGCGCCCGGGTCGATCGGGCGAATGGATCGAGGATGAACTGGGCGGGCGGCCGCCGCGGCGGTCCGCACGTTGAACCTGACGAGGGATTTATATGAGTGACGTCGCAGAGCGCGTGAAGAAGATCGTCATCGACCACCTGAGCGTCGAGGCGGACAAGGTAACCGAGAGCGCAAGCTTCATCGACGATCTTGGCGCCGACAGCCTCGACACGGTCGAGCTGGTGATGGCCTTCGAAGAGGAGTTCGGCTGCGAGATTCCGGACGATGCCGCCGAACAGATCCAGACCGTCGGGGATGCGGTCAGATTCCTTGAGAAGCAGGCGAAGGCGGCCTGAACTTGGCGCGACTTGCGATCGTCGCTCTGACCTTGCGCTGTGAATGAAGTAGGCGGCCTCGTCGCTCGCTGGCTCGGTCCGGCAGGCGAAGCGGGGCTTTACCGCAGAGCTTTCGGAAGGTGGCTATGCGCCGTGTGGTCGTGACGGGGTTGGGGCTTGTGACGCCGCTCGGTTGCGGAGTCGAGGCGTCATGGTCGCGTCTGCTCCAAGGCAAGAGCGGCGCCCGCCGCATCACCGAGTTCGAAGTGGGCGATATTCCCGCCCAGATCGCCTGCTTCGTCCCCCGCGGGGACGGCTCCGACGGAACGTTCAATCCCGATCAGTGGATGGAGCCGAAAGAGCAGCGCAAGGTCGATGATTTCATCATCTATGCCATGTCGGCGGCCGACCAGGCGCTCGCGGACTCCGGCTTCAAGCCGCGCACCGAGGAGGAGCGCGAGCGCACGGGCGTTCTCATTGGCTCGGGCATCGGCGGACTGTCGGGGATCGCCGACACCTCGATTACATTGAAGGAGAAGGGCCCCCGCAGGGTCTCGCCGTTCTTTATCCCCGGACGTCTCATCAACCTTGCCGCCGGCCAGGTCTCCATCAAGCATGGCCTCAAAGGCCCGAACCATGCGGTCGTCACCGCCTGCTCGACCGGTGCTCACGCCATCGGTGATGCCGCCCGAATCGTCGCTCTCGGCGATGCGGACGTGATGGTCGCCGGCGGCGCCGAAAGCCCGATCTGCCGCATTGCCATGGCCGGCTTCGCCGCCTGCCGGGCACTCTCCACGAGCTTCAACGACACGCCTGAGAAGGCCTCCCGCCCCTACGATAAGGACCGAGACGGCTTCGTCATGGGCGAGGGCGCGGGCATCGTCATCCTGGAGGCGCTCGAGCACGCCAAGGCGCGCGGCGCGCGCATCTATGCCGAGGTGATCGGCTACGGCATGTCGGGGGATGCCTACCACATCACGGCGCCGTCCGAGACGGGCGACGGCGCCTTCCGCTGCATGCGCGCCGCCTTGAAGCGGGCCGGCATCGACGCCAGCGAGGTCGATTACGTCAACGCCCACGGCACGTCCACGCCGATGGGGGACGAAATCGAGCTCGGCGCGGTCGAGCGCCTGTTCGGCAACTCCGCCGGCAAGCTCTCCATGTCCTCGACCAAGTCGGCCGTCGGCCATCTGCTCGGCGCCGCCGGTGCCGTCGAGGCGGTCTATTCCATTCTCGCGATCCGAGACAACGTCGCCCCGCCGACGCTGAACCTGGACAACCCCTCTGTCGAGACCGCGATCGATCTCGTGCCGCACGTCGCCCGCCAGCGGCGGATTGATACCGTGCTCTCGAACTCGTTTGGCTTCGGCGGCACCAATGCGTCCCTGGTGATGCGCCGGCTAGCCGCGTGAGGCTCGCGAGCCGCGCGCAGCGAGGCCCGGCGGAGGGCGACATCTCGGCGCCAAGGGGCGCGAAGCGCGGTCGGGTTTCGGCCATATTCCGGCGTACCTTGACGCTCGCGTCCCTTGTCCGGCGTAAGTCCTGAGGCAAGCGCACTCGCGCGACCGCGCAGGAGCGCTGGAGTGTTCGACATGAGGCAGCCACCACCGTCCGAGCTACCGCCGCACCACCGGCCGCCGAAGCTGACGCCGAGAAGCCCTGCCGAGCTCACCACGCCGACGCGCCCGCCACAGGCCTCGCGCCGACTGAAACCGATTCGCGAGCCGCGCCGGCTCAACGGTTTCTTCCGGTTCATCAACGGCACGCTGACGTTCGCTTTTCTCGTCTTCATCCTGGTCGGCCTGCTGGCGGTTCTGTTGCGCACGAGCTTCGACCGTCCCGGTCCGCTCACGGCATCAACAAGCTTCGCCATCCCGAAAGGCGAGGGGATCATCGAGATCGCGAGCCGGCTCGAGCGTGACGGTATCGTGACCGACCGCCGCATCTTCGCCGCCCACTATTACGCCGCGCGTTATTTCGGCGGCCTCTCGGGCGAGAAAGCCACCATCAAGGCCGGCGACTATGAGATCAAGAAGGCCGCCAGCATCCACCAGGTGCTCGACACCCTGGTGGAGGGCCGGTCGATCCTTCTCAAGCTCACCATCCCCGAGGGACTGACCAGCCAGCAGGTCGTCGAACGTCTGCGGGCCGAGCCGAATCTGACCGGCGAGATCGCCCAGATCCCGGCGGAAGGAACGCTGATGCCCGACACCTATCGCTTTTCGCGCGGCCAGTCGCGACAAGAACTCATTGACCGCATGAAGGCGGAGCAGCAGAAGGCGCTCGCCGCTGCCTGGGAGCGTCGCCAGCCGGACTTGCCCTTCAAGTCCCCGGAGCAGGCGCTGGTCATGGCCTCGATCGTGGAGAAGGAGACCGGCAAGGCGGACGAGCGGGACAGGGTTGCGGCGGTGTTCGTCAACCGCCTGCGCAAGAACATGCGCCTGCAGTCCGATCCGACGATCATCTACGGCATCGTCGGCGGCCAGGGCTCGCTTGGGCGAGCCATCACCCGCGCCGACATCGACGGCAAGACACCCTACAACACCTATCAGATCGACGGTCTGCCCCCAGGCCCCATTTGCAATCCGGGGCGCGCAGCCATCGAGGCGACGCTCAACCCGGCCAAAACCAACGATCTCTATTTCGTCGCCGACGGCACCGGCGGACACACCTTCTCTACGACGCTGAAGGAGCACAATGCCGCGGTTCAGGTGTGGCGACGGATCGAGCGCGAGCAGAAGACAAAGCAGACTGCCTCAGGCACCGCCATCCAGATCAGCGCTCCCGAGTCCCGGCCGGCGGCGAAGGAGGAGGCGTCGCAGGCCGGCGCCGGCGAGGCGCCCGCTGCGGCCAAGGCCGGCAACATACCGCTGCCGACGAAGAATCCGAGGAAGCAGCCCTGACCCGAGCGAGGCCCGCATGATCTGGCGCTGGAAGCCCGACCCATGACGTTGCGCAGCATGACCGGATTCGCCCGGTGCGACGGCAGCGACGGCGGCTATCGCTGGCACTGGGAAGTGCGCAGCGTCAACGGGCGTGGCCTCGACATCCGCTTCCGGTTGCCGCCCGGCTGCGAATCCCTCGAACCGCTGCTGCGGGAGGCGGCGTCACGACGTGTCGCGCGCGGCAATCTGACGGTCGGTCTCACCCTGCAACGCCAATCCGGTCAGGGCGAGGTGCGCATCAACGAGGCGGCGCTTGCGACCGTGCTCTCCGCTATTCAGCGAATCCGGGCCGCAGGCGACTTCGCCTCGCCGCGGCCGGAAGGGGTTCTTGCCCTCAAGGGCGTCCTCGAGGCAGGCGAACCCGATGAAAGCGAGGCAGAGCTCGAGGCCCGTCAGCGCCGGATGCTTGCCGACTTCGAAGCCGCGCTTGAGGCGCTCGGCGAGGCTCGCGCAGCCGAAGGCGAGCGGCTCGCCACAATTCTGAGCGATCAGATCGCGGCGATCGAGGCGATCGTCGGGCGCATCGCGGCCTCACCGGCCCGGTCCCCGGATGCCATCCGCAAACGCCTCGCCGATCAGCTCGCCCGGATCCTCGAGGCGGGCCCGGGACTTGATCCTGCCCGTGTTCACCAGGAGGCCGCGCTCCTCGCCACCCGCGCCGACATCGCGGAGGAGCTCGACCGCCTGACCGCCCACATCGCGGCCGCCCGCGACCTCCTCGCTACCGGCGCGCCGGTCGGCCGCAAGCTCGATTTTCTTGCTCAGGAGTTCAATCGCGAGGCGAACACGCTATGTTCCAAGGCCGGCGATGTTGACATCACGCGGCTGGGTCTGGAACTGAAGGCCTTGATCGACCAGATGCGCGAGCAGGTTCAGAACATTGAATGACGCGCCGACACCCGCGGACGCAAACGAAGCGGCTGCCAGGCCCGCGCGTCGCGGCCTCCTGCTGGTCATGTCCTCACCCTCGGGCGCCGGCAAGACCACGCTCTCGCGCCGCCTCGTCGCCGAGGATCCCGCCATCACCATGTCCGTCTCGGTGACGACGCGCCCGCCGCGCCCGGGCGAGGTCGACGGTCGCGACTACCATTTCCGCTCGCTTGCGGAATTCGAGGCCATGCGCGATGCCGGCGCGCTGCTCGAATGGGCGCACGTGCACGGCAACTGCTACGGTACGCCCGCCGGCCCCGTGATGGATTTTCTCGCACAGGGTCGCGACGTTCTCTTCGACATCGACTGGCAGGGCGCTCGCCAGCTTAACGTGAAGGCGCCCGGCGATGTCGTCCGCGTCTTCATCCTGCCGCCTTCGGCGGCCGCACTGCGCGAGCGCCTCGAGCGGCGCGGCCAGGACGGCCCCGACGTCGTCCAGCGCCGCCTCGCGGGTGCCGCGGTCGAGATCAACCATTGGGACGAGTATGATTATGTCCTGGTCAACGCCGACCTCGCCGAATTCGTTTTCGATGACGGCGATGCGCTTG
>CAYWBX010000033.1:10414-12524 GCA_964456015.1 uncultured Hyphomicrobiaceae bacterium
GACCTCGAGCAATGCCTTGCCGAGCTCAAGGCCGTGCTCGCCGCCGAGCGCCTTCGCCGCACCCGCCAGCCCGGCCTCGCTCCCCTCGTGCAGCAGCTGCTGAGCGGCCTGCAATCGCGGACGTGACCTCGCCTCGCGGCGCGACAGTCGCCGAAGCCGCTGGCGCCGGCGAAGACGCGTCGCGTGCCTCCTCCATGCCGCACAAAAGTCCTAAACGCACGTCAGGCAGCATGTGCGAGAAACCGCTTATCCGGGCTCCGCGCTCCGGTCGACGCATGGATGTGCGCCGCGATCTGCGGTCCGACGGCCGCCCAATGCGTGAGCGGTCCCATATGCCCCGCTCCCGCGATGACGGAGAGCCGAGCGTTCGCCAGACGCCGCATGAGCTCATCGACGATCCGGCGGCTCGGAGCCGGCGAATGCTCGCCGCGCTGCAGAAGAATGGGACAATGCACGGCCGCATGGCGCTCCGCAGGGGTATCGTCCTCGATCAATGCCTGAAAATCGAGCGGCGTCTTTGGCAGCCACCTGACCAGCGATTGCTGCACGTCCGTCGGCAACGACGCCCACCTCCCTGAGCCGTTCCAGTAATCGACAAACCCGGCCGCGGCCTGCCGATAGGCTCCGCGCAGGATGCCGGAGCCGATTCGCTCCGCGAGAGTTGCGACCTCCGCCAGTTCGTCCGATGCGGCTGGTCCCATCTGGCGCAGTATATGGAAGGCAGACGGCTCGAAGAGCGAGAGGGACACCACGCGGTCCGGTCGTTCCACCGCCACTTTGAGGGCCAGCGCGCCGCCGTAGGAATGCCCGACCAGATGTACCGGCCGGTCGAGCAGGTCGACGAGCTCGATTACGGGCCGCGCCTCGTCCATGAGCGTGAAGTCGGTGCTTCCGCACCACGGTCCCGCGTCGCCGCATCCGATCAGGCTCGGCGCAAAGACCCGGAAGGACGGGCCGAGCGCAGGAGATAGCCCGCGCCACTGCCGTCCGTCACCGCCGGAGCAATGCAGAGCCACGACCGCGGCGCCTGCAGACGGTCCAAGCGGTCCATTCCCTGCGCCGGCCACCGCGGGCCGCCGATCGTCGAGGTTCCGGTGCATGACGATGCCCTCAGATGTACCTGAGCGTCGTGAACGGCGCGCTTCTTTTTCGTTCACGCGCCTCATCCCTCAGAACCGAGGTGATCTCGCTGCGATCAATGCCGATGTCCTTCAGAAGACGATCATCGAGGGCCATGAGGTGGGCCTTGTCCCTCTTCATGGCGCGATAGGCCCGCCATCGACTCCAGGCCGATGTGAAGGTGCAACGAACTCTCTTCAGGATGCGATGGGCCGTGCCAGCGTCTGGGGCTATCGGTTGAATTGCGCCTTGAGATAAGGCGATCGAGGTCGCTTTCATGACGGGAATTCCTTATGTCGAGGTGCCGCTTCAATGTGCAGTAGAGCTGCAGAGGGGACAGGACGGCCCATTGCTGAGATCAGGCCGTCCCGGGGCGTTGCCGGTCAGGCCCCTGCCCGCTTGATGACGACCGGCACCGGTCGGCATACGGTGTTGCACACGGGCGAATGCAGCTGGGCATAGGCGAGCAGATCGTCGAGCTCCTCATCGGAGCAATCCGCCTTGACGTGCAGCGTGATGTCGATCCGCTCGTAGCCGGCCGGGACGCCGTCATCGAGGCCGAGGAGACCTTGCAGGTCGATGTTGCCCTTGAGCTCGCTCGACAGTTCGCGGATGACGATGCCGCGCGCCATTGCGTGCAGAACGAACGTCGTCGTCACGCAACCGGCGAGCGCGTGCAAGAGAAACTCGACCGGATTGGCGCCTTCGTTGCGGCCGAGAAGCACGGGCGGCTCGCCGTTCGTAAACTCGAAAGCGGCGCTTCGTGAGGTGTCCTCCTGTCCCGCGCCGAAGAAGTCCCGGATCGTCGAGCGGTTCTCACCGCCGTTGATCCAGGTGTTGCGAGCGCGAAACTGAAACTTCGCGAGACGCTTGTCGGCCTTGAGCGCCGCGATCGTATCGACGGCCGCCTGGACATTGAGGCCATTGATGTGGGTCGCCTTGCCGGCGATGGCGCGCTGTGCAGTCATCGGTCTTCCTCCATCCTTTGGGT
>CAYWBX010000034.1:0-12287 GCA_964456015.1 uncultured Hyphomicrobiaceae bacterium
GAAGCGATTCGCCGCGTCACTCAGGCGTTGGGTCAACTCGGCGATCCGGCGCACCTACATGCCGGATGAGTACCGTCGCGACACGGCCCTCCATAACGTCGTGGCGACAGTGCATGTCGAAGCGGAGTGCGACCGACGCCAACAGGTCGCCGAAACACGGTGGCTGACCGAGGTCAACAAACGATTCGGGATGCCGAACGCGATCGTCGCCCACGCCTGGATCGACGAACCGAACTCCGAGGAGATCCTGCTGCAGCACAAGCAGTTTCCGCTTGTCGTCGGCATCCGGACGAAGCCGGTTATTTCAAAAGGGCCCGGCGACAGCGTGCGCGGGCAGCCGCGGTCGATGCAGGACCCGAAATGGCGGCAGGGCCTTGATCTGCTGCGCAAGCATGATTTGTCCTGGGATCTGAGGGTCACATGGTGGCACCTGGAGGAGGCCGCGGAGGTCGTCCGCGAGCACCCGGAGCTGCGGGTCGCGCTCAACCATACCGGCTATCCGCTCGATCGGTCGCCGGAGGCGCTTAAAGTCTGGCGTCGCGGGATGGAGGCGCTCGCCGCCTGCCCGAACGTTCACTGCAAGATCTCCGGACTGACCGTCCTCGGACAACCTTGGACGCTCGCCGGCAACCAGCCGATCATTCATGACGCCATCCGCATCTTCGGCGTCGACCGCTGCATGTTCGCGTCGAACTATCCGGTGGACGGCTTGAAGGGCAGCTGGGACTACTTCTTCACGTCGTTCAAGAAGGCCACCGCCCACCTTCCGCTCGCCGACCGCGAGAAGCTGTTTGCGAAGAATGCGGCGCGGTTCTACCGGATCAGGATTGACTGAGCTGCACAGGAGCGGAGGAGCTCATGGACGTCGCCCTGCCGCCACCAGCGCCTTACTTCGATCAGCAGGCATTGCGGGTCGAGCTGACGGGCATCTTCAGGGCGCACGGAGACAATGCCGAGGCGGCACGGCCGGCCGTACTTGAGCGCCTGAAGCGGCTGATTAAGGACGCGCGCGAGGCGGCTCGCAGGCGGCTTGAGATTGACGGTAGCGGCAGGCGCTGCGCAGCAGGGCTGTCGCACTTCCAGGACGAGCTCATCAGGCTTATCTACGTCTACACGACGGTTCACGTCGACAGGAACGACAATCCGTCGGATGCCGAACACATGGCGATCATCGCCACAGGCGGCTACGGCCGCGGCCTGCTCGCCCCTGGCTCCGACATCGACCTTCTCTTCCTGCTGCCATACAAGCAAACGCCCTGGGGCGAGAGCGTCATCGAGTACATGCTGATGCTGCTCTGGGATCTCGGCCTCAAGGTCGGCCATGCGACCCGCACGGTCGACCAGTCAATCAAGCTCTCCCAGGCCGATTTCACAATTCGAACCGCCATTCTCGACGCCCGGCTCATTCTTGGCGACGCGGCTATTTTCGACGAGCTCATGCGGCGCTTCGCAGCCGAGGTGCAGCGCGGCACGCACAGCGCGTTCATCGAGGCCAAACTCGCCGAGCGCGATCAGCGTCACAAGCGTGCCGGAGAGAGCCGATATCTCGTCGAGCCGAACATCAAAGACGGCAAGGGCGGCTTGCGCGATCTGCACACGCTTCACTGGCTCGCCAAGGACCTCGAGGCCGCCCAGCCGTTCTCAGGCGCCAGGGCGATTACCTTCACGCCGCAGGAGCAATCGACGTTCCGCAAGTGCGAGGACTTCCTGTGGACGGTGCGCTGTCACCTGCATTTCCTGGCGGGCCGGCCTGAGGAGCGGCTCTCATTCGACCGCCAGCCCGCACTTGCGCAACGCCTCGGCTACAAGGATCGCGGCGGCCTCCGAGCCGTCGAGCGGTTCATGAAGCACTACTTTCTCATCGCGAAGGAAGTCGGCGACCTCACCACGGTACTCTGTTCCGCGCTCGAGATGCAACAGCTCAAGCGCTCCCCGGGGCTCGACGCGCTGCTCGATCCTCTGAGTTGGCGCACCCGCCGCCGAATCCGGCGGATGACGGACTTTCGTATCGAGAATGGTCGTCTCAACGTCGCCGATCCTGGCGCCTTCAGACGTGATCCTCTGAATCTGATCCGCATCTTCGCCTACGCTGAAGAGACGGGAACTTTCTTCCATCCGGGCGCGCTGCGCCTCATACGTCAGTCCCTGAGGCTGATCGACGACAAGCTGCGGGCGGACCGCGAGGCGAACCGGATCTTTCTGGAATTGCTCACAGCGCGCAGCAATCCGGAAGCGACACTCCGGCGGATGAACGAAGCAGGCGTCCTTGGCCGCTTCATTCCCGAGTTCGGCACCGTCGTCTCGATGATGCAGTTCAACATGTATCATCACTATACGGTGGACGAACATCTGATCCGGACCGTCGGCGTCGTCTCCGAGATCGAGCGCGGCGACGCCGCAAAGCCGCACCCCCTATCCGACCGATTGATCAAGACGCTCAAACAACGGCGCGTTCTCTATGTGGCAGCCTTCCTGCACGACATCGCGAAGGGACGGCCTGAGGATCACTCGGTCGCAGGTGCGCGCATCGCGCGCGAGCTGTGTCCGAGACTCGGCCTCTCGCCCGTGGAGACTGACCTCGTCTCATGGCTCGTCGAGCATCACCTCGATATGAGCACCATTGCGCAAAGCCGTGACCTCTCCGATCCGAAGACCATCCGCGATTTTGCCGACGTCGTGCAGAGCGCGGAGCGGCTGCAGCTTCTCTTGCTTCTCACCGTCGCCGACATCAGGGCGGTCGGGCCGAGCACGTTCAATGGCTGGAAGGGACAGCTTCTGCGCACGCTTTTTGCCGAGACGGAGCCGCTGGTCGAAGGCCGGCACGCGGAAATGGGGCAAGCCGAACGTGTGAAGGCGGCTCAGGACGCATTTCGCGCCGCCGCCGCCGCCGAGCTGCCGGCCCAAACGATCGAGGACTTCATTGCTCGGCACTACGGCGACTACTGGCTCAGGACCGAGACACGCAAGCAGCTTGAGCACGTTCGGCTTGTCGAACGGGCAAGCCGGAACGGCCTCAAGTTTGCAACAAGCTTTACCACCGACGCATTCACGGCGGTTACCGAACTCACCGTTCTCGCGCCGAACCATCCGCGGCTTCTGTCACTGTTTGCCGGTGCCTGCGCTGCGGCCGGCGCAAACATCGTCGGCGCCGCCATTGCAACGACACGGGACGGCTACGCCCTCGACACCTTCCTGCTGCAACGGGAGTTTGATCAGGAGGAAGATGAACGGCGGCGAGCCGCACGCATCGGCGACACGATCGAGAAATTGCTCAAAGGCGAAGTGCGCCTCGCGACGCTCATGGCCAAACGGCGCGAGCCGAAGGCCGGTGTACGCGCGTTCAGCGTCACGCCCGAAGTGCTGATCGACAACAGGCTCTCAGACCAGTTCACGGTCATCGAGGTCGTGGGGCTCGACCGGCCGGGATTGCTTTTCGAGCTCACCAGTGCCATTTCGGATCTCAATCTCGACATCACGACGGCGCATGTCACGACGTTCGGCGAGCGCGCCGTCGACTCCTTTTACGTCACCGATCTTACGAACAAGAAGATCGAGAATCCGGAGCGGCAGAAGTCCATCCGGGAGCGATTGCTCAAGGTGCTGGCCGGGAACCCGGAGACCGCGTCTGCCTAGCCGTCGAACATCCGTCTGAACAAAAGTTTGTCATTTGACTGCACGCCGGCTCCGTGAGTTGAGCAGTAGTCGGCAAGTCCGGTTATATGGTGTCCACTGACAAGTCGGCCTGAACACGGATGCCTTCAAGTGCGCGCCGGTCGACCGGACGGACGTTGCGCACGATCGAGGATTTGCCATGCGTTTGCTTGCCGCCCGCTCGCGACTGGCTGCTCTCGGCGTCCGTTGCATCCTCGCGCTTCTGGCGACCGCGACGATGCACCAGCAGCGAGCCTCAGCCCAGACCGCCGTCGACCTGCATCTGGTGCTGGCGGTCGACGCGTCGGGGAGCGTCAGCATGCGCCGCTTCGAGTTGCAGAAGAAGGGCTATGTGGCAGCATTCCGGAACCCCAAAGTGCTCAGAGCCATCCGCACGGGCGAGCAGCAGGCAATCGCGGTTACCATGCACCAGTGGACGGGACCCGCCATGCAGGTTCAGGTCATCCCCTGGATGCTGGTAAGAGACGAGGCGACGATTGGGGCGCTCGCGGATGCCATCGATCGCGCCCCTCGCCAGCTCTTCGGGGGAGGCACGTCGATCAGCGGCGCGATCGACTACAGCATGGAGCTGTTTCCGCGCTCGCCGTTCCGCGCAAGCCGTCGCGTCATCGACGTATCCGGGGACGGGGCCAACAACCGCGGTCGGCCGGCAGCACTGGCGCGTGATGAGGCGGTGGCGGCGGGCGTGACCATCAACGGGCTGCCTATCCTGGAAGTCGAGCCGGGCGTCGACGAGTTCTACAAGAACAATGTGATCGGCGGCCCGAATGCCTTCATGATCCCGGCCAACACGTTCGAGGAGTTCGCAGATGCGATCCTTCGCAAGTTGGTCCTCGAGATTGCGGGCGACCGCCGTTTGCCGCTAAGAGTCCGCGCAGACTTACTGGAGCGATAGTCCCTCGATGCTCAAGGTCCGGATCATCCCTTGCCTCGACGTAAAAGACGGCCGCGTCGTCAAAGGCGTGAACTTCGTCGACCTCATCGACGCGGGCGACCCCGTAGAGGCGGCCGCGGCATACGACGCTGCCGGCGCCGACGAACTCTGCTTCCTCGACATCACGGCGAGCCACGAGAACCGGGATACCATTCTCCACATCGTCGAACGGACTGCGGAACGCTGCTTCATGCCGCTCACTGTCGGCGGCGGCGTCAGGACGGCGGAGGACATTCGAAAGCTTCTCAAAGCCGGCGCCGACAAAGTGTCGATCAACACCGCCGCCGTCGCCCGGCGCGAATTCGTCAAGGAAGGAGCCGAAAAGTTTGGTGCGCAGTGCATCGTCGTCGCCATCGACGCAAAGAAGGTCTCGCCCGAGGGCGCGCCGGAGCGATGGGAAATCTATACGCACGGTGGCCGCAGACCGACCGGTCTCGATGCGGTCGATTATGCGCGCGAGGTGGTCGCGCTCGGCGCCGGCGAGATTCTCCTTACGTCCATGGACCGGGACGGAACGAAGGCAGGGTTCGACATCGGACTGACGCGAGCCGTCGCGGATGCGGTCTCAGTCCCCGTGATCGCTTCGGGTGGCGTCGGAACGCTTGATCATCTCGTCGCCGGCGTGAAGGAAGGCCACGCAAGCGCGGTGCTCGCCGCCTCGATCTTCCACTTCGGCACCTACAGCATCGGCGAGGCCAAACGGTATATGGCCGCCGCCGGGCTCAATGTCCGGCTCGACGGGTAGCGGAGCTCAGGTTTTCCGCGCTGCGTGGACGCGAAAGCCGCCGCTTTCGGCGATATGGGCAACGGCCGACGCGCCGAAGACCCTCGCAAGAATCTCCGGAGTCGGAACATGGCGCTGCGTGACGAGACGCAGCTCTCCGCCACGGCTGAGGCGCGACGGCGCATCACAAACGAGCGTCTCAAGAACCGCGAGGCTTGCCCGCACGCCGTCATGAAGCGGCGGATTCGAGACGATGAAGTCATAGATACAATCGCCGACGGCCGCGAGCGATGATCCGGCGACGGCACGCGCATTGGGCACGTTTTCTTGCGCGGCCGCGAGCGCCAGACAATCGACCTCGAGCATGTCAACCGCGACTTGAGACGCTTTGTCCAAGATGGCCGCAGCGATCACCCCTGTGCCGGCCGCGAAATCGAGCACCCGGGTGCCTGGGCGCAGCGCAGGCAGGCTGGCGACCAGAAGGGCGGTTCCGGCATCGACGTCGCCGCGCGCAAACACGCCCGGATAGCTGATCCAGCGGCGCGGCCTGCCGCCAAGCATGATTTCGCCTTCCCGCCGCCAGGCAGCGAGGTTCGAGCGGTGATCCGGTATCGACGCGCGCCGGCTGCCGGCAAGGACTCGGCAATGCCGCTTCACGAGGACGGTCTCAATCCGTTCCGCAACTTCATCGAGCAGGGGGACAGCCGAGCGGACCCCCTCGACATTGGCGCCGAAAACAACCGTCGGCGCGCCAACGGGAAGCTCGGACGCGACCGCATGGAGCGCAAAAGCTAGGCTCTCCTTCGCCTTCGGCAAGCGAAGCAGCGCGGCCGTGAAAGGGCCGCACGGCGGCCAAGGTCGCGCGATTTCCGCGCGTACCGCCCGGCGCAGCCATTCGGCCGCGTCAGCGCCCCTCGCCGACAACGCAGCGCAAAGCGCCCCGCTTTCCTCGTCGACGACCAGCGGGCGGCTGCCCGTCTGAAGCCTCTCGAGTGCGTCGATCGCGACGGTAACGGGTGCATCCATGGCGCGCTCACATCGCGGGCCGATCGGGCGGCGGCTTGGTTCACGCCGCCACCTTATCCTTTGAATTGCACAGGTCCGCCACGGGACAGACGCCACAGCGGGGCTTGCGGGCAAGGCAGACGTAGCGGCCGTGCAGGATCAGCCAGTGATGGGCGTGAAGCAGGTACTCGTCGGGCACGATGCGCATGAGGTCTGCCTCGACCGCTTCCGGCGTCTTGCCCCGCGAAAGTCCGAGGCGATGGGAAACGCGGAAGACGTGCGTGTCGACCGCAATGGTCTTCTGCCCGAAAGCCATGTTGAGAACGACATTGGCGGTCTTGCGGCCTACGCCGGGCAGGCGGGTCAACGCGTCGCGATCGGCCGGAACTTTGCCGCCGTGCTCGGCGATGAGGCGTTCGGAAAGTGCAATCACGTTCTTCGCCTTGTTGCGATAGAGCCCGATGGTTTTGATGTAGTCGCGAAGCCGCTCCTCGCCGAGGGCGACCATTTTCTCGGGCGTATCTGCCACCGCGAACAGGGCTCGTGTCGCCTTGTTGACGCCTGCGTCCGTCGCTTGCGCGGAGAGCACGACCGCGACCAGCAGCGTGAACGGATTGACGTGCTCGAGCTCGCCCTTGGGCTCCGGGTTCGCTGCCTTGAATCGGGCAAAGAGCGCGGCCACCCGCGAGGAATCGACGCGCCGCGCGCGCGACCCTGACTCTGCCCGCGCCCGCCTCGCGCCTCCCGCGAGCAAGCTCTTGGATCGTGATTTCGCGTGGCGCTTCGGGACCTTGGCGGATGTCGGCATTCGTGCTCTATGGGCGCTCTTTGGAGCAATTGAGGCGCAAGACATGGACGCAAACCCGGCCAGAGCGCAAGGCCAAAGCCCATTCCGGGCGGTCCTGGTGCCGCATCGGTCGCTGCCGCAAGCCGGTTTCCTTCTCCTGATGGGCGCTCTCGCCGTTGTCAGCTTCGCGGCCGGGGTCGTGTTCTGGTCGATGGGGGCCTGGCCGGTGACGGGATTCTTCGGCCTCGATCTCCTCATCATTTACGTCGCCTTCAAGCTCAACTATCGATCGGGACGGCAGTTCGAGACCGTCGAGGTCGACCCCGACGAAGTCGTGGTCACGCGCGTCCATCCGTCGGGCAGGCGTGAGGAATTCCGGTTTGCGACCCTTTGGGTGCGGGTCGAGCTCAGCGAGGAAACCGACGGGCGGACCGAGCTCAGGCTGCGCCATCATGCCCGCCAGCTCCGCTTCGCGCGGTTTCTCAACGATGACGAGCGGCGCGACTTCGCCGAGGCGCTGGCGCAGGCGCTTGCCGCCGCGCGCAACCCGGTGTTCGGCTGAGGGGGGAAGCTGGCGGCGGCGCGGCCCCGAGGGAGTTGACAGGGGGCCGGCAATGCCGTGATTAGCTCGCGGCTTCGATTTGCCGTTCTGACCCAAGGTGCGGCGGATCGACGGCCCGCGCTCTCAGGCGCCGGAACGTCGCTCGAACAGCGGCGTCGGCCCTGCGACGGCCGGGCCGACGAACGTGAGTGGCCCCAGTGGCGGAACGGTAGACGCGACAGACTCAAAATCTGTTATCCGCAAGGGTGTGGGGGTTCGAGTCCCTCCTGGGGCACCAGACGATTGATTTGGCCGCTCTGCCGATGCTGCGCGCGCCAATTAAGGTGCCCTCAGCGCCGATAACCCCACGTGGTATCTGAGTTGCCCGGAGCCCCTAACGCGTCTTGAGCAACCCGGAATGCACCTTGCCATTCGGGCCATACGCCTCGAGCATGTCGCGGCAGAAGCTGTCCATGCCTTGCCGCTGCAGCCGCGCGGCTGCCTCATTGAGCCCGTCCGCCACCAGCCCAGCGAGGCGGTCGAGCGCGGATGGATCGTTCTGGCCGACGGCGAAGGTGCGTCCCAGGGCAAATAGCGCCTGTGCATCCATGTCCAGGCCGCAGGTCGAGCGGGCCGTACCGACTTCCCCGGCGATCCGTGCGTAAGCTTCAAAAGTTTCCGGCACGGCGCTGGCGGGACTTGTCAGCGTCGCCAGGATCATGAGCGCCAGGGTGGCGGCAGTCGATCGGTTCAGCGCAGACAGTCGATGCATCGGTCTCGCCACGCTCTTCAGGATCAGTTCCATGTTGTGTAGTGGATGGTGAGCGAGCGTGGGCTCGTCCCGGAAAGATCCGCCACCTGGAATTGGCTGACCCGCCCATCGCTGGTGAGTGCGCAGACAAAGCGTCCCAGCGCTGCTCGAACTGGGATCCGCGTGGAGGAAAAGGCGGCGGACCGGCAGCCCGCGACCCCCCGGTCGGTTCCGTCTCCGAGCGCTAATTGCGCGCCGTTCACGGGCGTCAGAAACAAATCACCATCGGTCACTGCCTCGAACCAGACGTCGGCGCCGCGATCGGCCAGGGCCAAGGCGCCGACGTCGAGATCAAAAAGATACGTCTGTTGTGCGAGGAAGGAACCAGTCGAGTGCAACCGTCCTGTCGATGCCTGGCTGCACCGGAAACCATCCCGGGTCGCAGTACAGATCTGCGCGGGCGGCTGGCGCATGTGAACCTGACCGGCGTTCCCGTAACGGCACACCAGAGTGGCTTCACCTCCGATTCGTTCGATTGCGGTGCCTGTCAGCCGGTCCACGATCGGCGTCGACCACCAGCCGTTCGGCAAAGGGTTTACGATCATGCGTTGCGCCTCAGGAAGTGGACAGGCGACATGCATCTCGACAGGGGCCGCCACGGCGGTTGACGCAGCAACGAGAGTAGCAAAATAGATGGAGGCCAGAGTGCGCATGAGATCGTGATGACGTTGTTCGCGAGCCATACGAGCGAGGAGGACCAAACGCCGCGCACATTAGCGTAGAGGCCCAAGAGACTCGTTAAGTCGATCGAGAGAATTCAAAGTGCTCAGGGCTTCAGCGCCCGACATCGGCCGATAGATTCGGCTGGCCAGCGAGCGGCCTCGCACTCGAGGGCGCGAGAGACGTCGCCGAGCACACTTGGCGAACCGCAGAAGTGATCCCCGCGAATACTCACCATCACGGTAAACGGTGAACTCACGAACCTGACAGCAAAACGAGCGGAACTCTCTGGGCACACATTTCTGGACACAAGATGAAGGCCTGCCCCGCACCGTTCCTCATAGAGCGCCCTGTCGAATTCTTGGTCGCACGGGGCGCCATGCCCCCGGTCGACCGCCATCGGCCGCTACGCCCCATCTCATTCCATTAACAGAACCGAGAAGAATGTCCTATCCGGCTCCGTAAAGCCGTTCTGATTGGCCGACACCAGTGCCGCCCTGCCGTCGAGCGCGACCAGCATGCCGACGGCATTGCCGAAGTTGTCGTTCTCGCGATTGCGCGGCAGCGCGAGGTTGTAGCGGGTCACCGCATGGCCCTTGAGGTAGCTGCGCGCCAGCCACGCCATGGCATTCGCCCGGTAAGGCTTGAAGTCGGCAAAGAAGCCATCGCCCGTGAGCTTTTCGAGCGTGAGCGAGACGACATTGCCACCGATCTTGACCATGCGCACCATGCACTGGTGCGTGCCGACGCGCTCGGCGGCGTTATCGAGAAATCCGAAACTGTAGAGCGTGCACCGCTGCTGACCGGGCTTGACAACCGAAACCGGGTCGGGCTCGAGTCGCCCTTCCGCAATCACCTCAAGAATTGCCCGGGCTTCGGCGTTCTCCCGCGGGCCCCTGACGGAGCGAACTTCGCTCCAGGTCCGCGCGATCACGTCCGGCAGCGACTGCAATTCGGCGAAGTCTGCGGGCGTCGTGAGCTTTCGAACTTCGTCGCAGAAGGGACAGGGGCCAAGCCGCTCTTCGAGGCGGGCGGCAAGGGACGCGTCTGCCGGCGCAGCCCCGGTCCTTGCCGACGAAGCCGCAAGCTGCTTCTGCTCCTCTTTCGCCTCCCGGCGCGCGAGTTCCGCCTTCTGCCGCTCGCGCTCGGCAAGGATGCGCGCTTCGATTTCGCGGCGCAGCTTCTCGCCCTCGGCAGCCCGCTGCTCGAAGCGGTTCGGCTCTGCCTCCCGCTGCAGCGCTTCCTGCTGCTTCACGGCCTCAGTACGCCGCCCGGCGTAACTCATTATCGCGAAGCCGACGGCAAGCAGCGCCAGCGCGGCAAGCGCGCCCACGCCGAACCGCCAGCCGCGGCCGTCGGCGGCATAGACCGAAGAGATATGCGCCTTCGGCGGCGGGCTGATGCGGGACCAGCCCCCGGCGCCCGGAAGCACATCCCGCCCCGAAGGCGCTGCGCCGGCCGTCGCCGCCGCCGTCTCGGCGAAGAGCACCGCCCGCAACGCGGAAATCGATTGCGGACGGTCGGCCGGGCGAAGCGCCATGGCACGGTCGATGGCGGCAAGAAAGCCCGGACGATAGCCCCGCCCCGCCGCCGCCTCCGCCGCCGGCTTCACGGGATCGTCGAGCATCCGAATGGTCGCTTCGGCAGGGGTCGCGCCGGTGACGCAGCGATAGAGCGTGGCGCCGAGCGCGTAGATGTCCGACCAGGGACCCTGGGCGCGCGGATCGTTGGCGTACTGCTCCTGCGGCGAGTATCCCTGTTTGACGATGCCGGTGAGCGCGCCCGAGAGCTCGGCCATCACCCGCCGGGCGGCGCCGAAATCAAGCAGCACGGGGCTCCCGTCGCCGCGCACGATGATGTTGTCGGGCGCGATGTCGCGATGCAGGAAGGCTGCCTTGTGCATCACCTCGAGCGCCTCGAGCAGCGGTGCAACGATGCGATCGAGTTCGGCTTGCGTCGGCGCGCGCCCGAGGCCATCGAGCCAGCTCTTCAGGCTCTGCCCATCCTCGAACTCCATCACCATGTAGGCGGTGCCGTGCCCTTCAAACACCGACACGACGCGAACGATGGCGGGGTGACGGAATTGAGCCAGCGTGCGTGCCTCGCGCAGAAAGCTCTCCTTCAACCGGTCGAAGAGATCCCGGTCCTTGGCGGTGGCAGGGCGCACGGTGAGCGTGCCATCGCGCATCCCGAACTGGGCTGGATAGTATTCCTTCACGGCCACCGTCTGATTGAGACCGAGGTCGTGCGCCCGATAGGTCATGCCGAACCCGCCGGCGCCGATCAGCCGGTCGATCCGGTACTTGCCGTCGAGCATGGTGCCCGGCGGGAGGACGTCTCGGGTGTGCATTCCTGTCTCGCAACGAGCCGATTTCGGCGAGGCCGCCATACGAACCGGTGGCGAAATTAGCAAAGATTTGCATAGGAAGCATGGAAGCGGCGCCTAAGAGAGCCTTA
Organism: uncultured Hyphomicrobiaceae bacterium; assembly: GCA_964456015.1. GTDB lineage: Bacteria > Pseudomonadota > Alphaproteobacteria > Rhizobiales > Hyphomicrobiaceae. Next base: position 11,592 of record CAYWBX010000034.1, read on the forward strand.
CCGCACCGCCCGCTTCGATACGGGACGGCAACGGCCGCCGCTCGGAGATGGCGCAACGTCGCCGTCGTGGAGACGCGCGGGGACGGGGATGCGCAATCGCGGGCGGAAAGCTAGGTTCTTGGCCTCGCCCTTCCCGACAGCCGCTCCAGGACAACCCATGACTGCGATCCTACCCGCCGGTGCCGGCATCATGCCCTATCTGCTGCCGATCCTTCTGCTGATCGGCTCGAACATCTTCATGACCTTTGCCTGGTACGGCCACCTCAACTACAAGGCGCAACCTCTGGTGCTCGTGATCCTGGTCTCCTGGGGCATCGCGTTCATCGAATACTGCATGGCGGTGCCCGCCAACCGCTTCGGGCATGCCGTCTACTCAGCGGCCGAGCTCAAGACCATGCAGGAGGTCATCACGCTCGTCGTCTTCGCGGGCTTCTCGTTCCTTGTGCTCAAGGAACCGCTCGGGTGGAACCATGCCATAGGCTTCCTGCTGATTGCGGCGGGTGCCGGCTTTGTCTTCGCAGGCAGGGGCGCATGAGCTCGGAAGCGATCATCGCACTCGCGGTGGCGACGTTTGCGGGCGCACTCGTACAAGCGGCCACGGGCTTCGGATTCGCGATCCTGGCGGCGCCTGTCTTCCTGGCGGTGACGAACTCCAAGTCCGCCATCGCGATGCTGATCGCGCTTCATCTCCTGCAA
>CAYWBX010000035.1:0-4871 GCA_964456015.1 uncultured Hyphomicrobiaceae bacterium
CTGCCGAGGCGAAACCTTCAGCCGGACGCACCAAGCGTCGACGCGCCGATGAAGCCGCGCGGCCGGCGTCGCATGCTTGAGGGCTCCTGCCTTCATTGAAAGAGCGTCTCCATGATCAATTCGACAAGCCGAGCCCGATCGACTGAAGGAGCCTTAAGGAGCGGTCGATAAAGCTGAGCCCGTAATCGGCGCTGCTCATCGGCATTCACAGCGGCATTGGGAAAGCGGGCGAGCAGCGCGTCAACTTCGCGTGCAATGTGATCAGGCGCTAAACCCGCCGCAGAAACGGCTGGCTCTGCCCGCAGCGCCCACAGTACGCCAAATGCTTTGGGCGAGAGACCGCTCCTTTTTGCCTCTTCCATAGCGCGATCCTTCTCGGCGGCCAATGCCGCGAGCAGGTCCATCGCTGCTAATCCGGTCGTTTTTCGCTCCTCCAAATCTTTGACGATCCGCTCGGCGCGGTCCTTCAATGATTGGAGTATTGGTGCCGCATCCTGGTTCTCATCCATCTCCTTGCGCAGACCGCGCACCAGATTGATAACCTTGCCTTCGTCCGATCCTCCCTCCTTTTTCATAGCCTCGAGCGTCTTCAAGTCGAAGGTCACGCTCTTCGTCACCTGCCCGAGGCCGTGCTGCGTCGCGCCCCCTTGGACGAGGCGCTGCGTCTTGTAGGCAAGATCACCAATGAACCCAATTTTGTCGGCGTAGGCATTGCGCACCGCCGAATAAAGCTGCGCGAGCCGTTTGAAGGTGGTTATGTGATCACGCAACTCAGGCGATGGCGAGAGGATTTCCCATAGCGCCTCGATCTCCTTATAGGCCTCGAAAAATGCCTTGCGCGGCTCGGGCTCGAGGAAGCGACCATAGACGATCTTCTCCAACCGTTCATCTGCGCTGCCCTCGCCACTATCCTCCAGATAGTCGCTCTTCGCCTTGGAAAGCTTTTCAAGCAAATCCTTCAGCAACAGATCGAGGTCTTCAATAACGCCCGTTATGTCCGATGAGTCGAATTGCAATGCCTTCTTGAGCTCACGCAAAACGCCCACGAAATCGACGACAAGTCCGATGCGCTTTGACCTGCCCTCTTTGTCCACATAGGGCCGATTGACGCGCGAAATCGCCTGCAACAGCACGTGGTTACGCATCGGCTTGTCGAGGTACATGCAGTAGAGTGGCGGCGCGTCGTACCCCGTCAGCAGCTTGTCCGTGACGATCAGGATCTTCGGGTCTTTGTCCGCCTTCTTGAACATGACCCGCACGTCGGCTTCCTGTTGCTCAGAGAGCTGCAACTCCGCGACATGCGGCCGCTCCACGACGTCATTGGGGTTTTCCGTATAGACCGGCACCGACCACTCGGGGGGCAGTAGCTTGTCGAGCGCCTTCTTGTACTTCGCACAGGCTTCGCGATTGACGCCAACGAGAAAGGTCTTGTAGCCGAGCGGAAGCACGTTTTCTTTGAAATGCTCGGCCACGAAGGCCGCCACCTTTGCGATGCGGTCATCGGCTGTCAAAAACGTCCGGAGCCCCACGGCCCGGTCGAGCACACGGTTCAGCTCCTCGACCTCGGTCACACCCTCCGTCTCAGCAAGCGCAAAGAATTCCGTGTCGAGCTGCTCTGCCGGCACGGCCATTTCGCTCGGCGCCATCATGTGGCGGATCGGCAAAGTCGTTTCGTCCTCAATCGACTCCCGGATCGAGTAGCGATCGAGATATCGCGTCTCGTCCTCCATGCCGAAGATCTTGAAGGTGCCCTCGCCATACGCCGTCTTGTCGATAGGTGTCCCGGTAAAGCCGATGATGGTCGCGTTGGGCACAGCCGCCATCATGTATGTGCCAAGATCGCGCGCCACCGAGCGATGGGCCTCGTCGATGAAAACGTAGATATTGTCCCGGGTGTTTGCGTTCTTATCGATGCCTTCGAACTTGTGGATCATCGACAGGATGAGGCCGCGCTTGTCGGTCGTCAGAAGCTCCTTCACCTTGGCCTTGGAATCGGCCCGCCAGATGGGGATGTCCTGCTGCTGCATCTCGCCGAGCAGTTTCTCGACCCAACCCTTGAGCTGCCCCTCCAGCTCAACCCGATCGACAACCAACAGCACCGTGGCATTACGAAAGCGCTCTTTCTGCTCCAGGATGAGCCGCGCGGCCGTCAGCAGTGTGAAGGTCTTGCCGGACCCTTGCGTGTGCCAGATGAGGCCACGGCGCTTCTTCGGGTCTTCGCAACGCGCGAGCACGGCATCGATGGCGCGGCGCTGATGCTGTCGCAGCACCGACTTTTTCGTCTCGCTGTCCTCGACGAAGAACAGAATCCAATGCTGAAGCGTGCGCAGGAAGTCCGTCGGCTCGAAGAATGATTGCACCGCGAACTTATAGGTCTCGCTCTTCTCCTGCTTCCATTGCGCGATGTAGCGCCGCGAGGCGTTCCAGGTCACGCCGTACCAGTATTCAATGAGATGCGTGACGTTGAAGAGCTGCGGGCCGCCGATCAGCTCCGGCGTTTCCACCTCATAGCGGCGAAGCTGCTTGATGGCCCGCTCGATGGCGTCGCCATCCTTAGGGTTCTTGTGCTCGACAATGGCCACGGGAAGGCCGTTCACCACGAACATGACATCAGCGCGATTGCCTTTGCGCGCCGGCGGCTTGAGCTTCCACTCCCACGTCACATGCAGTGTGTTGTCAGCCGGCTTGTCGAAGCGAATGAGTTCGACGCGGCGATGCCGCTTTTCGCCCTCGTCGTACCAGGAGCGCTCGCCGCGCATCCACGCGAGCATGTCCCGGTTGCCCTCGATGGTTGGCGGGATCGCTTCGAGCGTTTCGATGACGGACCTCACGGCATCCGCGCTCATCCAGGGGTTGAAGGCCCGGAGCCTGGCTTCCAACTCGTCTCGGAACAGCATCCCGGTCTCACCGCCGCGCTTTTGCTTGGCGACGTCGGGCGGAATGGGCGTCCAGCCAATCTCGGCCGCATGGCGGACCATGGGGAACTGGACGGAGATCGCTTCACTGATCGGGAGCGTGGTCATGTCGCCGGTGTCTTACGGTGTGCGGGCAAATCGGAGACGATAATCTGCTGCGTCTGCTCATCAAAGCAGTAGTAAATCCTCAAACAGCGCGCAGGGTCCCGCGTGTTCCCGCCATTCTTCACGTGCCAATCTGCGGCAAATCTCCGTCCATTCCAATCGAACTCATAGCTGTCGGAACCACAAGGCGAATTGCGGACACCCTCCTCGATGACCGCCTCGCGTAGCGAACCGTCGCCGCCGTTCGCGCGCCAATCGAGGCAGGTCGTTGCGAGCCAAAGCAGACAGCGCGCCACGAGCTGAACGTCAGCAAACTCTGGAGCTCTCGAATTGCGGCGAGCCACCGGCGTTAGCACCAGCCGGCCGGACAGATGCGTATCGCACCAATCCCCCAGATCTGGCCAGGCTTTCGGAAACGAAAGCCCTTGATCGGGATCGTCCCCTCTCCTCTTAAGAATCTTTGTCAGTTCTTGGATGCGGTGGGCAGACGCCTGCGCCTGCCGCTCGGCAGCTTCGGCGCGCTGGCGCTCCTTCTCATGCTCCTCGACATAATAATTCTGCTCTGCGCGCAGCTGCGCCATATCCTTCTCAAGGGCGGCAATTGTCGTGTTAGCTGCCGCTAGCTGGTCACCTTCACTGGCCCCTTCTCGGGAAAGCGTCGTCTGTCGTAGCTTGAGCGCCGCATTGCGTACATCAGGGAATGCCAGCACGTCGCTGCCTAGCCTCGCGCGTCGAATGCTCTCCGCTGCCGCGAGCTGCCTCATCCAACGCTCGCAGCGCCTTCCGCTGTCGGCGTCCCGGATCTGATCCGCCAGCACGAGCTTATGCACAAATGGATCGTCGTTTTCGTCAAAACCCGGCATATAGGCACGAACCGCCCCGCCGAAGACCGAACGGAATTTTCCGAAGCGGTTGGTCAGACGCCATGTCAACTCAGCTTCAACAATGGCGACATGAGCGATCCCGAGCATCGCTCGCGCGAGACGCCCTGCGTCGATCCAAGGGTGACGCTCGCGCGATCCTGGCGGCAAAGTAATGACGAACGTCGGCAGCTCGCGCTTCGGATCGACCAGATGCTTAATCAGCCCGTCTGCTTCATGCTTGCCGGAAACGACGAGCGGATCCACGAAAATCGGAATGGAGCCACGGGCGAGACGACATTTTTCGACGACCTGCTGCACAAAGCCCGGTGTGTGGGGCTCGATCAGCAGCTCGTCCTCCTGAGTGCTGCACAGAAGTCGAGCGCTGAACCTAGCCGGTTGGTTGGGGAGAAGCCCGATCACCACCTCGTTCGTCCAAACGCGGCCCGGCACGGTCTTGTCGGGGTCATCGGCGCGCAGCGCCCAGATATCCGCATCGGCCGATTGCAGTCTGACGCAACTACTATTGCGGCCGCCCGCGAGGTACTCGAAAGGCTCGTGACGCCAGGCCTCGGCTGGAAGACGACCGCCACACCGGTTCTGTGCCCACTTCAGAACCTCGTTAATCGCCGAATTGGCGACGTCGGAAGGCTGGTCTCCCGGCATCCACCCTGCCACGCGCAGCACCTCGTGCTCGCGCACCACGCGCGGCATTCGATGGGCCAATCCTGCTAAGACCTGATGCATCGAGTTCGTCATGCCGCCTCCTCACGTGCGGGACGGTCGAGGGCGGAGAGGTCGAGGTCGCCGACGCGGATTTCGCCGGTCATCAGCTTGTGCAGCAGCGCCTTGAAAAGCTCGTCGAGCACCGCGCGCTTGCGCTTGTGCAGATCGATCTTGCGGTCGATGGCGTCGAGGATCGCGACGATCTCGCGCTGCTCGTCGAGGGTAGGCGGCACTGGTACGGGGAATGCCTTCAGCTTCGTGCTGT
>CAYWBX010000035.1:4881-11387 GCA_964456015.1 uncultured Hyphomicrobiaceae bacterium
ATCTTGCGGTCGATGGCGTCGAGGATGGCGACGATTTCGTCGGCTTCTTCTCGGTCTCTTGGACAAGGAACCTTGAATGTCTCGATGTCATCCAGATTAAGGGTCATAGTGCCATGAGCCGACGGCACGATCCGCGACAGCAGGCGTTCCTTGCTGGAGTAGATGGCGGATCGAATGAACGAGCCGCTGAAGTCCCCGCGCGAGACTAACGCCTTGATGTCCTGGTTGAACGCCATCGGTCGAGAAATCAACGCGACGGGAAGGTCCTTTGCGAGACCCATTCCTCGAACGAGGATCAAGACCGCATCCGCCGGCGCAAGCCTGCTTCCGGCTTCGACCGCGGCCTCGCTCACATGATCGATGGTGTCGTGGAGCGTCGGAGCCTTGAGGTCCTTCCCGGAAACCCATGGAACTGGACCAACCCAATACTCAGGTACGGACTTGCGAGGTGTGCCGCCGCTCCAGATTTCGCAAAGGTTCGAGATGCTGCTTGGGCGCCAACTCTCCGGCACGAGGCCGATTTCGGTCTCCTTCTGCGGCTCGCCTCTGAGCCCCTTCGTGAACAGCTCGCGCATCGCGGCGCGTTTGAGCAGCAATGTGCTTTTAATGAAATCATTTTCGACCGATAGCGACGCCTGCAGCGCATCAAATGCCTGCGCGAAAACTTTCTGTTCTGACAGCTGCGGCCAAGGGATAGCAATTTCTCGGAAACGCTCGCCGAGGATGCTCGCTTGGGCTACATGAGAACGAGCAAGATTCTGCGAACGGCCGACTAGCCAATGTGCGTGGATAGCCGTCGCAAGGTATCTCGACGAAATATCTTTTGTTAGCACCCGAAGGCGCGTCATGTGATTTGAGTAAACGCAGCTCTCCGGGCCATTCCATAGCGCCGCCTTCCCTACAAGCTCCTTTGTATTTGTGTTGTTGAACACGATGTCGTCGCGCAGCAACGTAGGCTTTCCTTCTGCCGCGCTCTCGGGCACGTGCTTCTGCTGGGTCAGATCGATAGACCCCGAAGAAGTTACATTGAACGGTCTGACTTGAAGCACACCTCGCCCGTCACCATTGTGCTCGCCGCATGCAAACCCGTTCACGACTGAGAGCTGGCCGTTGTCGATTAGCTCCCCAAGCGTCTTCATGGAATAGGCTTCAGCTGCGTCAGGCATTGTCCACCTCGCGAATCTGGCTCAATGCACTGCGCAACTCAGCGTCTAGAGCCTGTTGGCTGTTGGTTAGTTCCTCTAGTCGTTCAATTATGGACGACAGACTCGTGTTACCGATGTCTTCGACTTTGCCGACCCACCGGCTCGGGCTGAGGTTATAATCCGCTTCCGCAGCTTGCTCGCGCGTGATGACCGCCACCTCTCCCTCGACCGGCTCGCCCTTTAAAAACAGCGCCGCCAGCGGGCGGATGTCTTCCTCGGGGATGTAGTTCTTTGGCCGGCCCTTTTTGACGCGCTTTGAGGCATTGACCAGCACGATCTTGTCCTGGCGCGCCTTGGGCTTCTTCTTGTTCAAGACCACGATCACGCCGGCGGCGGTCGTGTTGTAAAAAAGGTTGTCGGGCAGCAGGATCACGCCGTCGATCAGGTCGCGATCGACGAACCACTTGCGGATCGCGCGCTCCTTGTCCTCGTTTTTGCTGCCTGAGCCGCGCGTCACCGCGCCGGTATCAAGCACGACCGCCGCGCGCCCACGTTCGTTCATGACGGCGAGCGTATGCTGCAACCACGCCCAATCGCCCTTGCCCGTGGTGATGCCGCCTGAAGTCCTGAAGCGGTCGAATGGATCGTTCGCGAACACATCCGGGTTGAACGGCTGGTTCCACATCGGATTGGCGACCACGATGTCGAACGTCTTGAGCCTGCCGTCGCCGCCCCGGAACTTCGGGTTGATCATGGTGTCGCCGCGCGCCATCTCGACCTGCATGTCGTGGATGATGGCGTTCATCTGCGCGACCGCGTAGCTTTCGGCCTGCAATTCCTGGCCGTAGAGCTTGAGCGGCACCTTGCTCGTGGGATCGAGCTCGCGCGCGACGAGCTGGAGCTTCACGAGCAGCCCCGCCGAGCCGCAGGCATAGTCATGACACTCCTCGCCGGGCTTGGGGCGCAGGATGTGCGCCATGAGATAGCCGACCTCGGTCGGGGTGAAGAACTCGCCCGCGCTCTGCCCCGAGCCCTCGGCGAACTTTCTAAGGAGATATTCATAGGCGCGCCCCAGAAAATCGGGCTGCACGTCGGCAAGGCCGAGGCGATAGCGCGGGTCAGAGAAGGTCTCGATGACGCCCGCGAGCTTGGCCGGGTTCACGTCGCGCTCGCCGTTGCGCTCGGCCGCAAAGTCGACGACGTCGATCACGCCGGAAAGTGACGGGTTCTGCCGCACGACTGCGCGCACGGCTTTCGTGAGGTGCTCGCCGATGTCTTTCGGTTTCGTGCTTTGGCCCTTGGCATCGAGCGGCCAGTCGTAGGCCTCGCGACCGCTGATGATGGCCCATCGGGCCTCCGGCGGGAGATAGAAGCGCAAGAGGCTGTGATCGGCCTCAGCGATCTCGAGCGCGGTGGCGCGGTCGCCATATTCCTCGGCCAGCCGCGCGATCTCATCGTCGAACACGTCGGAGAGCCGCTTCAAGAACAGGAGCGGCAGCAGGTAATCTTTGAATTTCGCCGCGTCCTTCTCACCCCGGATGGAACACGCCGCATCCCAGAGCATCTGCTCCATGGGCTTGGTGGTCGGCGCGGCGGCCGCTGCGCCCCGACGCCGACGGGTGACGCCTTGCGCGGCCTCGACCGGATCAGGGACGTCGCCGTCCAGGACACCCGCCTCCCGCGCCAGAGCCTCGATGGACGCCCGCGCGGCCTTCTGCGGGGCGTTGGCCCCGCCCTCCCAACGGTTTACCGTGGCAAACGACACACCGAGTCGCTCGGCGAGCTGCTCCTGGGTCAGGTTGAGCTTGGCGCGAATGGCGCGGAGGAGTTGGGCGGAATCATCTTGTGTCATATTTGATATATTTGTTATATTGCGCCTATCGTCAAGAGATTCGAGAGCCAATGTGCTCGACAGCGCACAAGCAGTGTGGCGGGATGGCGAACGGAAAGAGATCACGCACGGCTGGCGCGACGGTAACCACCGATACCGACGCGCTCATCGATATTGTTGCCTGGAGCCGAGATCGGCCCGCTTGGCTGCGGCAGGCCTTGCGCATCCTCGTCAACAGCAAAGAGCCTACGCAGTCTCAGCTCGCCGAATTGTTCGAAATGGCGAAACCCGGTTCAGCGCCGTCTGCGCCAATAACGGAAGAGGATGTGCGCGCCTCAGGCGCCAAGCAAGCTGAGGTGACGCTCAAATCCGTCGGCAATCCGCAAGATGTGAATGCGCTTGCGCCCGATCAAAAGCTGACCTTCGAAAAATCCGGGCTCACCGTTGTCTACGGCGATAACGGTGCCGGTAAATCAGGTTACGCACGGATTTTGAAGCACGCCTGTCGCGCGCGCATAGATCCGAAGGCAAAAGCGCCAAGCATCCTTCCCAATGTGGATACGCAATCCCCCGGTACACCCCGCGCCGAGCTGACGTACACGGTAGCGGGCCAGAACAAGCAGTTCGATTGGCAGCTCGACCGTCCCTCACCGGCAGAACTTTCGGCGATCAGCGTGTTCGATGCGAGAACCGCATCCATTCATGTCGATGGCACAAACGAAGTCGCTTATGTGCCGTTCTCGCTCGATCTGCTTCAACGGCTTGCCAAAGCTGCCGAGATCTTACGGGAGCGAGCGCGCGCAGCCAAGTCAGCGCTCGAGGCACAGACGCCACACACCTTGAAATCTCCGCCAATCAATCCTCAGACCAGCGTCGCAAAAGCCATAACGACTCTGAGCCACACGACTGATCTGAAGGCGCTTGAACAGCTCAGCCAACTTACGCAAGAGGAACAGTCAACGCTAGCCGACCTAAAGCGGGACCTAACCAGTGATCCGACGGCTGCGGCTCGGCAGCTTGTCGCCAACCGCGACGGCGTTAATCGCTTCGCTGCATCGATTGAACAATTATGCCAGGCAGCAAGTCAGAAAACTCGCGACGACATAGAGCGGCTGCGCACCCGAAGCTTCCAAACACGCGCAGCCGCCGATGCGGCAGCACGACATCAATTTTCCAGTGAGCCTCTTCGCCTCGTCGGCTCCGAAGCCTGGCGCAGCATGTGGGAAGCTGCGCGTCGCTACGCCACAATGGATGCACGACCCGAAGCGCTCTTCCCGCCTACAACCACCAGTGACCGTTGCCCACTGTGCCAGCAAACTCTGTCTGCTGAAGCAGCTGATCGTTTCGCGCGCTTCGAAGCCTTCGTTCGCGATGACACGAAACAACAAGCAGATTTGGCGGCTCGAGAGCTTCGCGAAGCTCTCGATCGAGTGCGCGCCGTCGCGCTGCCCATCTCCCAACTTACCAGGCAGCTGCGCTACCTCCGCGACAACCTCGGAGACCAAGTGACCTTTGAAGCAGTCCGCAGCGTTGCCCTAAAGGCGCGGTGGCAAATCAGGTGCATTTTAGACGAGGGCCGCGAAGCCAAGACTGTTTGCCAAGAAGTTGATCCCACTCCCGCCACTCAAGCACTTACCGACCTTGCACGGCGCCTTTCTGAACGTGCCGCCACACTCTCGGCGGCCACAAACTCCCCACAGCGGGTCGCGCTCCAATCTCAACTAGACGAACTCGAAGCAAGGGTTTGGCTTGCTGGTCAACTGCCCGATATCAAAGCCGAAGTCGCGCGCCGCCTCGAAATTGTTAGCCTTGATCGGATCATTGCTGAAGCAGACACCGGCGTGATCACTCGCAAGGCCAGCCAGCTCGCAGAGCTATTGGTCACGGATGCTCTCCGTGCGCAGTTTTCAAAGGAAATCGCCGCGCTCGGCGTCGGCAACCTCGCAGTTGAACTGAAGAAGGAATTGTCACAGTCCGGCGCAGCACGCTTTCGCGTTCGACTTGTCCGCAAACCTCAACAAGAGGTTGGAGCTGTCCTGAGCGAAGGCGAGCATCGGTGTGTCGCACTGGCGGCGTTCTTGGCCGAGTTGGCAACCGCAGGAGGCAAATCAGCCATTATCTTCGATGACCCAGTGTCCTCGCTTGACCATCGACACAGGGACGACGTGGCCAAGCGTTTGGCGGCCGAAGCTCTGACTAGGCAGGTGGTCGTCTTCACGCATGACGTTGCATTTCTGATGCTACTCAATCACGCCGCCCAGGTGGCGCAGGCGCACATCGGGTATCGATGCATCGCACGCGGTGTCGATCTTGCTGGCTATTGCACCCATGAACCGCCGTTCAATGCGCGCCCAGTCGCTGATGTCCTCTCAGCTATCGAAGCCAACATCAATAATCGGAAAGTGCTTTTTGAGCGCGGGCGGCAGGCCGAGTGGAGAAACACCGTACGGAGCTCTTTGGAGCAACTTCGCGAGTGCTGGGAACGCGCCGTAGAAGAGTTCGTCGGACCAGTCCTCAAGCGACTGGCCAACAAAGTTTCGACCGCGCAGCTGATCAAGCTCACATGTCTCGAAATCGCAGACTGCGATGAAATGCGGGCGGGCCATGGACGTTGCTCTGAACTGCTACATAGCGTCGGTGAAAGCCTGAATCCGAAACTTCCTAAGCCGGGCGAAATCTTGGACGAAATCGCCAAGCTGCGCCATTGGCACACAGATATTCAAGCGCGCCAGTCGAAGATCAAAGCTGCCTGAGATTCCGTTTTCATTTGAGACGTGCAACCGTCGAATGATGCACGTTCATCTCGCGCGCAATCTCTCGTAGAGGAACGCCATCGGCGAGCATCCGCCGCGCAGTCGCTTGCTGCCGCTCATTGAGCTTCGGCCTACGACCCATCCGCTTGCCGCTTCCTGCCGCAGCGCGACGGCCGTCGGCTGCGCGTTTCACTATGCGCTCCCGCTCGTCTTCGGCGAGTGCTGACAGGAAGGCAAGAAAGCCCTGCCCGATCTTGGTGGTGAGGTCGAGGTGCGGCTTGTCGAGCACTTTGATGGCTGCGCCACGGGCATGGACCCGCTGCATGATGGTGATGCCGTCGTGCATCGAGCGCGTGGCGCGATCCCACTCCGCCAGCACGAGCACATCGTTCGCCCCAAGCGCGTCGATGGCGCGCTCCAGTTCCGGCCGGCCCTTCACGTCCTTGCCCGATGCCTTCTCCGCGAACACAACCTCGCACCCCGCCGCCCGAAGCGCACCAAGCTGACGGTCGAGGTTCTGGTGGATGGTCGACACGCGGGCATAGCCGATCAGCATGTCTTCAAGGGTGACAGAGTCGCCGGACTTTCACACCGCAGTTTCGCGACTTACTAACAGGCTGATTTCATTGAGGGTCGCCGCGTGGCGCGAATATCGTGAATTACGCGCCAAGCTATGGAAATGAGTGGTTCATGATAAGCATCAGCTCGCCCGGCCCGCTGCGGCGCGCTTGAGCTTCAGGATGTGCCGGAAGACCGCCTCCCAGGCCTCGCTGTCCT
>CAYWBX010000036.1:0-2849 GCA_964456015.1 uncultured Hyphomicrobiaceae bacterium
CCTGTCGCCGACGAAGCCTGACTATATCTCGGCCTGCGGCCTCGATGTGTTCCGGCGCTTCCAGGGGCTCAACCCGGAGATGGGATTCGCCGAGAACCTCGGCGTCGTCATCAACATGAAGGAGCGGCTGTCGCCGGTCGACGACGAGTATCACCGCTGGCTTGCTGACAACCCGGAGAACCGCTGTTTCAACCAGGTGCTGCCGCGCGCCAACGCGCTGCAGAACGCCGCCCGCTACAGCCCTCTCGAGCGCTCCTACATGGCCAAGTACCCGGGCGACATCGGCAGCGCCGTGCGTTCGCTCGTCGACGAGATGCTGGCGCGACTTGCCGAGCAGCGCAGCTTTGCGGCGGCCGCGCAACCGGCGCCGGGCCCAGGGGACGCCGTCGAAACCGTCGCCGAAGTGGCGCCGGTGGAGGATCATCAGGCGGCGCGGTGACGTCGGCGCTCCGCCGGGGAGCGGCGAGGCACACTCGCTCCTTCGCGCCCGTCGGTTCCGCCCTGCCGGCCGGGCGGCCCGAAGGGATCAGCTGCGTCCGAACAGGCGCGCAATGTCGCCGAGGGCGAGCTCGACGTAAGTTGGCCGGCCGTGATTGCACTGCCCGGAAAAGGGCGTCGCCTCCATGGCGCGCAGCAGCGCGTTCATCTCGGACGCGGTCAGCCGCCTGCCGGCGCGCACGCTGCCGTGGCACGCCATCAGCGAGCACACGGCCGCGCAGCGGCGTCGTGCCGCCCTCGGTCAGAAGCCCCGAAACGAGTTCCCGCACCAGCCCCTTTACATCGGTGTCGCCGAGAAGCGCCGGGATCTCGCGGACCGCGACGGCGCCCGGGCCGAAGGCGTCGAGGACGAGGCCCAGTTCGGCGAGTTCCGGCGCGGCGTCAAGGAGCAGGGCCGCCTCATCGGGTTCAAGCTCGACGATTTCCGGAATGAGGAGGCCTTGGCGGGCGATGCCTCCGTCGGCCAATTGGGCCTTCATACGCTCATAGACGATGCGCTCGTGGGCGGCGTGCTGGTCGACGATGATCACCGACGTTTCGGTCTCGGCAACGATGTAGGTCGCATGAAGCTGGGCGCGCGCAGCGCCGAGCGGGTAGCGGCGCAGTTCCTCCGCCGGCTGCTCATGAGCGGAGCCCGCATCGGTGCTCGGCTCGGCAAGCGCCTCGAAGGGCGCCTGCATGGCCTCGGCGAGGCCGGCGGGCCAGTCGGAAGGCGTCCGTTGCGATGCTGACCAAGGTCGGGGGACGGCGCGCGCCGCACCGCGGTCGACCGTCGGAACCGGCGGGCCCAGCGCATCGAGCGTGCGAAGGCCGCCGCTTGCCGTGGCGCGATGCCCGGCACGCTCGATCGCATGGCGCACGCCGCCGATGATGAGGCTGCGCACCGCTTGCGGGTCGCGGAAGCGAACCTCGGCCTTGGTGGGATGAACGTTCACGTCGACGGCGGCGGGATCGAGGTCGATGAACAGGGCGGCAAGAGGGTGACGGCCCTTCGGCACGAGGTCGCCGTACGCCGCGCGCAGCGTTGCGAGGATGAGCCGGTCGCGGACGGGCCGGCCGTTGACGAACAGGAACTGCTGGCTGGCGTCGGGCCGGTGCAATGTCGGCAGGCCGGCGTACCCTGAGACGCGGACGCCGTCACGGGCTGCGTCGATGGCAAGCGCATCTTCGATGAAGTCACGGCCCATGATGCGCGCGAGGCGCCTCAGGAGGCCGTCGGCGTCCGCCGCGGCGGCTGGCAGCACGAGGCCGGCGCGCTCGCCCGTCGTGAAGCTGAATGCAATCTCCGGGTGCGCCATGGCGAGGCGTTTGACGGTGTCGCCGATGGCAAGGTTCTCAGCCCGCTCCGATCTCAGGAACTTGAGCCGGGCCGGCGTCGCCGAGAAGAGGCTGCGAACCTCGACGATGGTGCCATGGTTCAAAGCCGCGGGACGAATCGGCCGCCGCTCGCCGCGGTCGACGACAATCTCAAGGCCGTCCGCCGCGCCGCGCGGGCGGCTGCGGACGGACAGCGTGGCAACGGCTCCGATCGAGGGCAAGGCCTCGCCGCGAAAGCCGAGCGTCGCAATGGCGAGCAGGTCGCCGTCCGGCAGCTTGGACGTGGCGTGACGCTCGATGCACAGCGCGAGATCGCGCCGGTCCATGCCGATGCCGTCGTCCGTCACCCGGATGAGCGACAGGCCGCCGCCCGCAGCCACCACTTCGATCGCGCGGGCACCGGCATCGATGGCGTTCTCGACCAGTTCCTTCACCACGCTCGCGGGACGCTCGATGACTTCGCCCGCGGCGATGCGGTTGATGGTCTCAGGGCTCAACTGGCGGATGGCCAAGCGCAGTCCTCCCGCGCGAATCAGCAAGGCACAACGTCAGCGCCTGAATAAATCTTGAGCGCGGATCCAGCCAGCGCGCCGCTCGAGCCATGCACACCCGTGCGGCCGCGGCGGGGCCCTTCTGCCACCACCGGTGTGCGGGACCGGCGGGCTTTTTCTCGGCTCAGAGACGGCTGCCCGACAGCCGGTCGCGGGTGAGAGTCTTGGCAAGCTCGACGGCCGGCTGATCGAACGCATCCACGTCGAACAACCGGGCCGCCAGCATGGTCTCGAGCATCATGTGCATGAGAAGCGCGCCGAGCGCCATCTCATCGAGGCGATCGAGGTCGAGGGTGCGCACCGGCCGGCCAGCGCGGTTGAGGGCCTCCGGCACCGCCTGGCTTTGCGCCGCGACGAGGTCGCCGGCCGTACGGCCGCCCATGTAGCCGACGCCGGCGAGGCGCGCGAGATCAGGCGGAAGCGAGCGCCCCGTCCCGACGGTCGGGACCCCTGCCGAGGCGGCCGAGGCGCTGGACGGTCTGA
>CAYWBX010000036.1:2859-3476 GCA_964456015.1 uncultured Hyphomicrobiaceae bacterium
TGATGAGGTGCTGTTTGGGGCCATCCATGAAGAGCTGGAGCTGGCTGTGCTGATCAAGTGGCCCGAGGCAGGCCAGCGGCGTCGTGCCCTGTCCGCCCTTGCCGAGGCTTTCCGCCCAGAGCTGGACATACCATGCGCCGAAGCGCTGCAAACGGTCGGCATAGGGGAGCATCACGCTGATCTCGATGCCGCATTCCCGCGCGAGACCGACGGCGACGGCGGCACCGATGGCCGGGGAAAACGTGTCCGGCGCGGCGGCGCTCTGCAGCCCGTCGAGCTGTCCCTTGGCCCCCCGGCGAAGCGCGCGCACATCGAGACCACGGCTCAGCGCCGGCAATAGCCCGACGACGGAGAGAACGGAGAAGCGGCCGCCGATGCCGGGCGGGTGATCGAGCACCGGTATCGCGAGCGATCGGCACAGATCGCGCAGCGGGTTGGCCTTGCCTTCGCGCGCCGGATCGGAGACCGCCAGGACCTGATGCGGAATACGATCGGCAAGGCCCGCCTCCCGCAAAGCGGCGAGCACAGCGACCGCCTGCGCCAGCGTCTCAGGCGTGCCGCCCGACTTGGAGGTGATGACGAACCGCGTCGCGGGAAGGTCGAGGCTCGAAAGCGCC
>CAYWBX010000036.1:3486-11337 GCA_964456015.1 uncultured Hyphomicrobiaceae bacterium
ATTGTCGAAGAAGCGGGTGCGCGGCCGGGTCCGCTGGGCGGCGTCGGCGGCGCCTGGAATGTTCCAGCCACCGAGCTGAGCCAGGGTCTGGCCACCCAAGCTCGAACCGCCAGTGCCGAGAAAGACGATCGTGCGCGCGCCTTCGGAAAGCCCGGCCATGGCCGCCTCCGCGGCGCGGATGTCGTCTTCCTGATCGAGGATCGCGAAGTGTTCGAGAGCGCCGCGCTGTAGGTCATCCTTCAGGTCGGCGAGGGGCGTCTCGAGGCGATCGAGCCAATGTTCCAGCGAGGCCGTTGAGAGCCCGGCGGCGCCGATCCGCTCCTCGAGACATCCGCCGACGTCCTGCGCGAGGACGGTGCGGCCTGCCGCCGATGCGGTGGTCACGAATGGCGGATTGCCTGCCATCGGCTGTCGCTCCCGTCTTGCTCCTGTCAGCCGCCGGGGCTCAGTCCCTTGGGACGGCCCACGACCGTGACGATCAGATCGTCAACCGTGAGCAGGCGCTTGGCCACGCGCTTCACGTCCTCGATCGTGACCGCCTCGATCAGCGCGTTGCGCTTGTCGACGTAGTCGATGCCCATGTCCTCCTGCAGCATCCACAGGAGCTGGCTCGCGATCTTGGCGTTGGTATCGAAGCGCAGCGGGAAGGAGCCGATGAGATAGCTCTTGGCATTGGCGAACTCAGCCTCGGTCGGTCCCTCCTCGGCCATCCGCTTGTGCTCGCTGCGAATGACGTCGATCGATTTCGCTACCTCCTCGTTCTTCGTTGCGACGCCGCCTCCAAAGATGGCGACGTGGCGGTAGGGCTGGAGGTAGCTGTAGACGGAATAGGCAAGGCCGCGCTTCTCGCGCACCTCCTCGGTGAGGCGGGAGGCGAAGCCGCCGCCGCCGAGAATTTGGTTCAGGATGAAGGCGGGGAGAAAGTCCTTGTCCTTGCGCGCGATGCCCGCCATGCCGAACTGCACGACGGATTGCGGGACGTCCATCTCGACAACCTTGAGCTTGTCGCGCGCCTGCGGATTGGTCGCAGGCACGGGCAGCAACGTGGCCTTGGCGGGCAGCTCCCCGAAAACCCTGTCGAGGAGGTCGGCAAGTTCGCTCGCGGTGATGTCGCCGACGGCGACCACCTTGAGGGTGTCGCGGGCAAAGGTGCGCTGACGGAAGGCTTCGAGGTCATCGCGAGTGATGCTGGCGATGCTCTCCGGCGTCCCCTCCGCCGGCCGGCCGTAGGGGTGGCCGGGAAACGCGATCGCGCTCCACGTCTTGCTGGCGATGCGGTCGGGCTTCTTGGCCGCGAAGGCGAGGCTGGCGAGCAGCTGCTTGCGCACCCGCTCGACGGCCTCGGCGTCGAAGCGGGGCTTGTTGAGGGCCAGGCGCAGCATCTCGATCGAGGGCGCGCGGTTGACGGTGAGCGTTTCGAAGTTGCCGTAAAGCGCGTCGCGGGCATCCTCGAAGCTCATCCGGAACGCCAGCTCCTCCATGCGTTCCTGGAACTTGCTGTGATCCAGATCGCCGGCGCCTTCGTCCATCATCGCGGTCAGGAAGTTGGCAACACCTTCTTTGCCGGGAGGGTCCTGGGAATTGCCGCCCTCGAACGCGAACCGCAGCGCCAGGAGGGGCACGCTGTGTTCCTCGACGAGCCAGGCCTCGATGCCCGTCTTGCTCTTAACACTTTGAATTTTCATGAATGATTGTCTCGGTGCGACGGAGTTGGCGGCTTTGGCCGAGGGCGCCTCGGCGAGGCGAACGGCCTGCGTGGGGCGCGGCGCCGGATGGGTTGCGGGCGCGACCGTCACCGCCGACGGCGGAGGCTTCGGCGGCTGGCCGGCGCCGGCGGGTGCGGCTGCGACCTGAGGCATCGCCGCGTCGGGCGAGGCCGCAATCTGCGGGGCGGTCAAGCCGGACGATGGTTGTTGCGGCGCGGGGCCCGAAGAAACCGGCGGCGCGGCGGTGAGGCGCCCTCGGGTCACGGACGCCGGCTCAGTCGGACCGGCGCCGATCGCCGATCGCAGGCCGGCGACCGCAACCAGGAGCCCCGCGATCGCCCCCAGGGTGACGACGAGATCCCGAATGCCGTGCGCCGGACTGCCACCATGCGGCCTTGACGTCTTTGGCATGAGCTTTCACTCGCAAATCTTTGGGCAACGATGGGACGCCATGCGCCGCGGAAGGTCTCAAGTCCGGTTCGGGGCCGGGGACGGCGGCGGAGCGATCTGGGCTGCATCGACCTCTCCGGGGACCAGCGTCCCGGTGACCGAACGACGGATGTCGAGGTGCTTGCGCGCCGCCTTGAGAACATCCTCAAGCGTTACCTTGGCGAGCCGCTCGGGCCACTTCTCGATGTCCTCGACCGAACGCCCGACGGTGAGCGCCCAGCCATAGCGGCGGGCCAGCGTCGCTTGGTTGTCGGTCTCGTAGACGTATTCGGCGAGGTAGAGCTTCTTCGCGCGCTCGAGCTCCTCGGCCGTGACCCCGTTGGCCTTGATGTCTGCGAGCACCTGGTCGACCGCGTTCTCGACCGCGGTGAGCGCGACGCCGTCGGCAGGCACCGCATAGACGGAGATCTTGCCGCTGTCGCGGGCGGCGCCGGAATACCAGCCGCCCGCGCTGGAGGCGACCTTCTGGTCGACCACGAGCCGGCGGTAGATGCGGCTCGTCGCGCCCGATGCAGCGAACTTCATGAGAAGATCCAGCGCCTCGGCCTCGCCGGGCTCGGCGGTATTGTAGCTCGGCGCGAGGTAGAGGCGCTGCCAGGACGGCTTGCCGGCGCGAGGGTCCTTGAGGTCGACGCGGCGCGGCGCGCGGTGCGGCGGCTCCTGCGGCCGCGGGCGGGCCATGACGTTTGGATTGGCCGGAATTGCGCCGTAGGTTCGCTCGGCAAGCTCGCGCACCTCGGCCGGGGTGACGTCACCCGTCACCACCAGGATGGCGTTGTTGGGCGCATAGAAGCGCTTGTAAAAATCAAGCGCATCCTGGCGCGTGAGCTTGGCCATCTCGTGCTCCCAGCCGATCACGGGTAGGCCGTAGGGATGGGACAGGAACAGAGCCGCGTTCATCTGCTCATCGAGGATCGCGGCGGGGCTGTTCTCGACGCGGCTGCGGCGCTCCTCGAGAATGACCTGGCGCTCCGTGAGCACCTCCTTGTCCTCGAGGCGCAGATTGACCATCCGGTCGGCCTCCATCTCCATGACGCGCGGCAACCGGTCTTTGGCGACGCGCTGGAAGTAGGCCGTGACGTCGTGGCCGGTGAAGGCGTTGTCCTGGCCGCCGAGCCGCGAGATGATCTTCGAGAACTCGCCGGTGGCGATCTTCTCGGTCGATTTGAACATGAGGTGCTCAAGAAAGTGAGCGATGCCGGACACACCCGGGGGCTCGTCGGCGGCGCCGACACGGTACCAGACCATGTGCGTCACGACCGGGGCGCGGTGATCCGGAACGACGATCACGCGCATCCCGTTGCTCAAGGAGAAATCCGCGGCGCGCGTGGCGGCTGCGGCCTGCTCGATGTCGGTTGCAAGAGCTAGCATGGCGATGGTGCAGACAAGGGTTGAGAGCTTGCGGGCAGGCCCGGTCGGCATCTGGGCGACTTCCTGTAAACCAAGGGAGACGGAATTCAGCGAACCGCCGGTCGATCCGCGGTGCACGCGCACGCAACGCGCGCCCGCGATCGATCGGCGCATCCGGTCGCAAAGCCCGCCGCACAGCACGCCGGCGTGCCGGCGCCGAGCCCTTTCCACCGCAAGATGTCGTGTGCCGCGGCGGCAAAGTCAAATGACAACCGGGTAATCCCTGCAAGGGAAGGGCCGGTCGCAACCCGCCGCCCTCGCGTTGACGCGACACCGGCCTGTCCGCCCGTCCTATTGCTTATTGCCGCTCAACTGGTCGGTGATGATCGAGAGCAGCGAGCCGTGACAGCTGCCGCCCGGCCCCTGCGCTGCGGCGATGTCGTCCTTAACGGCGCGCTCCTTCCAGTTGCCGTCCTCGCGGCACCACTTCTCATGCGCACGCTTCTTGGCATCGGCGTCGGCGAGGCGCTGGGAATCGCGGTCCTGCGGCCACTGCGGGTTCGCCTGCAGCGCGCCGGTCTGGAGTTGAGAGGCGGAGCCGGGCTCCGGCAGGCGATTGGGATCGGGTGGCAGGACGAGAGGTGCGCGCGCCTGCGTCTTCGGCTCGACCTTCTTGCCGAAGGCGCCATCGCCGGCAACGCCCAGGGCTTCGAAAATCTTGCCGTTCAGCTCGACGCCGTCGACGCCGCCGCACCCCCCGAGCGCAATCGCGCCGAGCGCGATGGTCGTGGCGATGGCGCAGGCGCTATAGCGGTGCCGAAGCTCGCGCATTGTCCGATGTGTCCCGTCTGACGAGCCCTGTCCCCCGGTCGATCAGCCGTCCTTGTTTCGCTGGAAATCGCCGACGTTCTCAGACGTTAGTCGGCGTTTGTGGCGTTGCTGCGACTCGACCGCCACGAGTCATACAAGAGCCCCGCAACCCCTGCAACTATGGCGGCGTCGGCGATGTTGAACACATACCAGTAGAAGCCGAAGGCGTGTAGCGAAACGTAGTCCACCACGCCGCCGTGAAGGGCGCGGTCGAGGGCGTTGGCGAGAGCGCCACCGATGATGAGGCCGAGGCTCGCCGCCAAGAGCCAGTGGCGTGCCGCCAGCGCCGCCCAGACCCAGAGGGCAGCGCCGGTCAGGAGGGCGAACCCGATGAGCAGGCCCTGGGCATCGGTGGCGAGCAGGCCATAGCTCACGCCCCTGTTCAGAACGTAGACGACGTCGAGGAAGGGCAGGATCTCGACCCGCCCGCGCTCCTTGATGCGATAGACGGCGAGCATCCAGAACTTGTGCGACTGGTCAATGGCGAAGGTCGCCAGCGCCATCCACGCGCAGATTCGGGACAGAGGGCCCCAAAAGAGCGACGGACGGGGCGCTGGGGACATGGGATTGGCTCCGGGGGACGATCGGAAAAGAGCGACGGCTCAGGTTTGCGGCTTGAAGGTGACGATCGTCAGGTCCTCGCCGGCGAGTGCGGACCGAATGATCTCCTCGATGGTCGGCCAGTGGCCGCCGGCAAGCCCGGCGCCGATCTGCGGCAGGCCGATTCGTCGCCCGGCGTGCCGTCGCTTGAGATGCGCCATGCAGCTTGCGACGGCCGCATAGTCGACCAGCACGCCGTCGCCGGCATAGTGATGCTGCGTGTAGGCGTTGACGACGTGGAGCCGATGCGCCCCGATGACGACCAGGGCCTCGCTGAGCGTGCCGAGCTTGGCCGGATCGCCGGGGGCGGTCCGGGCGTCGGCGGCGGCCGCCTCGGGAAAGTGGCGTGCGATCTGGGCGGCGAGCCCCGCGCCCATGACGTTGAAGCAGTTGCAGCCGTGCGCGATGACGTCGAAATGGCCGGCCTTGGCGAGCGCGATCAGATCGCCGGCGATGTGGCGCATGGCGGCTCTCCAAGCATCATGTGACCCCGTCGATTTCGCGCATGGCGGCGGCATCGCGTGCGCAGAGCTCCGGGTAGGCGGGGTCCGACCCGACATCGTTGGTATAGCGCCAGGAGCGCGCGCATTTGCGGCCGGTGGCGCGCATCGGGACGACGGCGACGCCCGCCACATCGGGCAGCCGGAACGCGGCGTCGGGCGCCGTCTCGCCGTGGCGCACGGAAATGCCGGACGTGATGCACACCTCGGCTAGGTCCAAGCCAGCGAGCGCATCGGCGAGCTCGCGCGCATCGAGGTAGATGACCGGCGCCGCCTCGAGGCTCGCCCCAATGCGCTTGGCGGCCCGCTCGACTTCGAGCGCGCCGGTCACAACCGAGCGCACGCGCTTGACCTTCTCCCACTTGGAGGCCAGCCCATCGTCGCGCCAGTCGGCGGGGATCGCGGGAAAAAGCTCGAGATGCACGGACCGCCTGCCGTCGTCGCCGTAGCGAGCGAGCCAGGCCTCCTCGGTCGTAAACGAGAGGATCGGGGCCAGCCAGACGGCCGTGTGGCGGAAGATCTGCTCGACGCACCAGAGGGCGGCGAGGCGCTTTTGCGAAGAAGGCGCCTCGCAGTAGAGCGCGTCCTTCCTGATGTCGAAATAGAAGGCCGAGAGCTCCGTGTTCATGAACTGGGAGAGCGCCGAGACGACCTTGGCGTAGTCGTAACCGGCATAAGCCTTGCGCACGATCCGATCGAGCTCGGCGAGCCGGTGCAGCATCAGCCGCTCCAACTCGGGAAGCTTGTCGATGGCCGCTACGCTGGCGCTGAGCCGGCCGGCGTCGCTCCCCGCGCTGCCGGCACGGCTCCCCGCCGTGGACGCGGCTGCCGCCGATCCGGACGCTGCGGGGTAATGGGCGAGGGTGCCGAGCATCCAGCGGAAGGTGTTGCGGATCTTACGGTAGCTCTCGGCGAAGCCCTTGAGGATCTCGGGCCCCAGCCGCTGGTCGTCGGCATAATCGGAGGCGGCGACCCAGAGCCGCAGGATGTCGGCGCCGTAGGTCTTCATCACGTCCTGCGGGGCGACGACGTTGCCGAGCGACTTCGACATCTTCTGGCCCTTCTCGTCCATGGTGAAGCCATGGGTGAGAACGACGTCGTAAGGCGCGCGGCCGCGCGTGCCGCAGCTCTCGATGAGCGAGGAGTGGAACCAGCCGCGGTGCTGGTCAGACCCCTCAAGGTACATCACGGTGTCCTCGCCGCCGTCGACCTTGCGCTTGAAGCCGTAAAGGCCCGGGAAATGCTCCTTGTCCTCGAGCACGTAAGTGTGCGTGGAGCCCGAATCGAACCAGACGTCGAGGACATCGTTGACCTTCTCGAAATCGGCCGGGTCATAGTCGGGCCTGAGGAAGCGGCCGCCGTCGGCGTCGGCGAACCAGGCGTCGGCGCCTTCCCGGTACATGGCCTCGTAGATGCGCTGATTGACCTTGCGATCGACGAGGTATTCGTTGCTGCCTTTGCGAACGAAGACGGTGATCGGCACGCCCCAGGCGCGCTGGCGCGAGATCACCCAGTCGGGCTTCGCCTCGATCATGCCGGCGATGCGGTTCTCGCCGGAGGCCGGAACCCACTCGGTCTCGCGGATGGCGGCGAGCGAGACCTGGCGGAGGGTCTTGGGCAGCGGCTCGTTATGGCCCGTCGCGACGCCGGCCGCGCGCAGCTTCTCGCGGTGCTCGCGGGCGAGCTCCTCGAGGAAGGGCACCTCCTTGTCCATGTGGATGAACCACTGCGGCGTGTTGCGGAAGATCACCGGCTTCTTCGAGCGCCAGGAGTGCGGATACTGGTGCCGCAAGCGTCCGCGCGCGACCATCATGCCGGCCGCGGCCAGCGCCTTGATGACCGCCTCGTTGGCATCGCCCTTCTCGCCCTTGTCGGTGAGGACGCGGCGGCCTTCGAAGCCCGGCGCGTCTTTGGTGAAGGTGCCGTTCTCGTCGACGGTGTAGGGGATCGCGGTGTCGATGCCGCGGCTCTGCAAGAGGCGGGTCGAGGACGTCCAGATGTCGAAGTCCTCGCGGCCGTGGCCGGGCGCGGTGTGCACGAAGCCGGTGCCGGCGTCGTCGGTGACGTGATCGCCGTCAAGCAGAGGCACGTCGAACTGATAGCCGCCGAGGCCTGAGTCGCGCAGCGGGTGAGTGCAGACAGTCTCTTGCAACCAGCCACCCGGCACATCGTGCAGGCGCTTATAAGCCTCCACTTTGCCGGCCTTCATGACGTCCGCAGCGAGCTTGTCGGCGAGAACAAACTTGTCCCCGACCTTGGCCCAGTTGCCCTCGGGCGATGCGGTGATTGCGTAAAGACCGTAGTCGAGCTTCGAGTTGAAGCAGACCGCGCGATTGCCGGGGATGGTCCAGGGCGTGGTCGTCCAGATGACGATG
>CAYWBX010000037.1:0-4234 GCA_964456015.1 uncultured Hyphomicrobiaceae bacterium
AGCCGTGACGGGTCTCATCCTGGCTTGGCTTCTGCTCACTGTCGCAATGCCGCTTGCGACATTGCTCGCCAAGAGCGTTCAGGACCGGTCTGGCGCTTTCGTCGGTCTAGCCAATTTTGCAATCTACTTCGCAACACCGACTCTCGTTCGCTCACTTTGGAACAGCGTGTTCATCGCTGCGATATCAACAGCCATCGTGGTGCCCCTCGCCTTCCTCTACGCCTATTGCCTGAAGCGCACCCGCATGCCGCTGCGCACGTTGCTTTTCTCGCTCGCGCTGCTGCCGATCTTCGCGCCGTCTCTCTTGCCGGCCATTTCGCTCATTTACATTTTCGGCAATCAGGGCTTCCTCAAGTCCTGGCTTATGGGTAGCGAGATCTACGGCCCGCTCGGCATTATCATTGCGCAGGTGTTTTACTGCTTCCCACACGCATTGCTGATTCTGACCACGGCGCTGGGGCTTGCCGACCAGCGGCTTTATGAGGCGGCGCGGGTTCTCGGCGCCAGCCGCTGGCGGACGTTTCTCACCGTTACGCTGCCGGGCGCCAAATACGGCCTCGCGAGCGCCATGTTCGTAATCTTCACGCTCGTCGTCACCGACTTTGGCATCGCCAAGGTGATCGGCGGCCAGTTCAACGTCCTTGCAACCGACGCTTACGCGCAGGTCGTCGGCCAGCAGAATTTCGAGATGGGCGCCGTCGTCGGCCTTGTTTTGCTCGTGCCGGCCTTGGTCGCTTTTCTGATCGACCGTGTCGTGCAGCATCGCCAGGTGGCTCTGCTATCCGCTCGCGCGGTGCCCTTCGAGCCGCAGCGCAACATACTGGGCGACAGTTTCGCCTTGTTCTATTGCCTCCTCGTCACGACTCTCATCTTAGGCGTGATCGGCGTCGCAGTCTGGGCCTCGTTCATCACCTATTGGCCCTATGACTTGAACCTATCATTGAAGAACTACAATTTCACCGAGTTCGAGGCGTCCGGTTGGGCGCCCTACAAGAACTCGATTCTGATGTCCGCGATCGTGGCCGTCCTTGGCACCTTCGTGATCTTCCTTGGGGCCTACGTTGCCGAGAAAGGGCGAGGATTGCCGACGGCCCGGGGGCTGATCCAATTGCTCGCCATGGTTCCGATGGCTGTGCCAGGACTTGTGCTCGGGCTTGCCTACGTCTTTTTCATCTCCGCGGCCTCAAACCCGCTCGGCTTTCTTTACGGAACGATCGCGATTCTGGCTATCAACTCCATCGCGCACTTCTACACCGTAGCGCACGTCACCGCGACCACGGCCTTGAAGCAGATCGACGCCGAGTTCGAATCCGTCGCCGCTGCGCTCAAGGTGCCGGTGCACAAGACGTTCTTGCGAGTGACGGTGCCAATTTGCATGCCGGCGCTGCTCGACATAGCCGTTTACCTCTTCGTCAATGCGATGACCACGGTGTCGGCGGTGATCTTCCTCTATGGTGCGCACACCAAACTTGCAGCCATCTCCATCGTCCACATGGACGAAGCCGGCATGACGGCGGCGGCCGCCGCCATGGCGATCCTCGTCCTCATGACGGCGCTCGGTGTTAAGTTGCTGCACCTGGCGCTCGACCGATTGGTCTTTGGAAGGTTGCAGGCTTGGCGAAAGCGCTGACCGGTTCTCCGGCGAGGAGCAAAGATGGAGCCCACAAGCGAAGCCCTGTTTGAACTCATGGTTCGCCGCGGAAGGGGGCGCTACGGCCTCACGAATGTCAGCCAGATCGAGCATGCGCTGCAGTGCGCGGCCCTGGCGAGCAAACGTAATCTCGGTGACGAGATGGTCATTGCTGCGCTCTTTCACGACGTCGGCCATTTGTTGATCGGCGAGGACGCCAATCTCGCCGCGCAGGGCATCGACGACATCCATGAGGAAGCAGGCGCCGCCGTGCTCGAGACGATCTACGGCAGCAAGGTTGCCGAGCCGGTACGCCTCCACGTGGCGGCGAAGCGTTACTTGTGTGGCGTCGATCCATCTTATTACGAAAAACTGTCTGCCGATTCCCGGGAGTCGCTGGCGCTTCAGGGCGGACCCATGTCGAGAGCGGAAATCTCGAACTTCGATCGTCTTGAGCATCGCGCGACCGCCATTGCCCTGCGTCTCATCGACGACGAGGCAAAAATCGCCGGGCTGGCGACGCCGGGCCTTGAGGCCTATCGTTCGATCGCAGCGCGCCTCGAAGCGGCGGCTCGCGACTGTGCATAGCAGGTTCTTGATCCTGCAATTCGCGAGAGTTCTGCGCGGATCGCAGGATGCGAAAGAGCATTGAGAAGCAGGCGCGGTGCGGCGGTCGAGGTTGGCGATCGCGTCGGGGCGCCTCCTGCTTCGGTTGGCGTCGCGTGATATGGTCGGCCCAGGCTCCTCGATCGCTGGTCTGCCGTGATATCGTCGCATCGCCCCCCGATCGCTTGTACAGCGCTGCGCGCAGGGCGAGATGGCGCGCACGGGCGCTCGGGAGGCGCGAGAGCGCGCCGTCGGCGTCGCGCTCGGCGATCAATTGCAGAGCTTGCTCGAACTTCGTCCCGGGCCTGCCGCGTCGCACCGGATCCAGCAGCGCCTGCGGGAGTACGGACCGGGCAAGCACGTCACGATCCAACGTCAGACCTTGCGGCTCGGACCATGTGACGACATCCGAAAAGCGCACCATGCGCCCAGCGCGTGGCAGGGGCATACGGCCGAGGTCGCCAAGCCCGATCGTGAGCACGGCAAGGGCATCGCTTGCCGGCTCGTCGCCGAGCCACCCAAGTGCCTCATCGAGGCGCTGCAAATCGCCCGAGCCGACGAGCAAGAAGACGCCCACCCGGAAATCGCGGAAGGAGAACGAGCCAAGCGACCAGAAGAACGAGTCGCGGGCGGGCCTCTGAACGCGCCGACGCCGGTCGAGATTGGCGGCGATGAGGTCGACAACCGGCGCGGGACGCACTCTGTAGATGGTGAGGTCATGCTCCGGCGTGAACGTGCTGCCGAGACGGTCGCACACGGCCCTCAATCCGGCACTCGTGGCGACGACGGGAGCCGGATGGCTTTCCGCACAGTCCACGCACGGCACGTCGGGCACATGACCGTCCGGAACCAGAACCCCCAATGTGACAAGCGGTTGCAGCTCTTCGGCGGACGCAAAGGCTGATCCATGCACCGTGCGGCCCGCATAGGCGAGGACCCCCTCCATGACGGCAATCGGATCAGTAGTCGCCATCGCGGTCGGCCTCCAGGAGACCCCATCGCACGAGGAGCTCGTCAGCGATCAACCGATTGGTATCCTCGTGTTCTCTCAGATTTGTGCGCCCGTCGAGTCTGAGGTGAATGGTCCTGACACGTCTCGCCTGCCCGACCTTGTTCGGCGCCAAGGTCAATCGGAGGCGCGCGGATTCGACGGTCCAGCCGGCCTTGGCGAAGGGGCTGGCCGCACCGAACTCGCGCTCGGCAAAGTCATAGACGTCCTCCGAGGACGCATCACGGGACTTGCGTGCGAACGTGCAGATCGAGCCTGTCGGCGATCTGAGACGGATCTCGTCGATACTCGCATGCTGGACGAGATCCTGCCCTTCCAGGGAAAAGTCCGGCCTCTTCATGAGCCTCTGCAGATCGACATGTCGACGAACGAGGCGCTCCAGCCTGGGCCTTTCGTTGCTGAAACATGCGCAAAACGCCACCGCGATGGCCTGAATGAAGTCCCGCCCTCCGATGGTGACGATGTCGAGCTCGCGCCGGGCGCGATCGAAGACGACCGAGATCTGATCGATCCGCTTGCGTCGCCGCGTCACGAGCTGGTCGGCATCGTCGAAGGCCCGTTCGGTGACGTTGCGCATCTCGGCGTAGACGGTGACCTGATCTTGCACTCGCCGGCGATGCGAAGACCCGGGGGAGACGATGCGCTTGAAATGGTGGGCCTCGAGGCGGCCAGGCGGATCGAGGTAGCGGGCCTTTGCGATCGCGGCTCGCACCCACTCCCGAAACCGCTCGAGCGCAGCATCATCGAAATTGAGTGCGACCCGCGACGAGAACGGAACCCGGTAGCCGCGCCCGGAGCGCTTGCGCAGGCCCAGATCCGCATGCAGCGCCGACAGCGCGAACTGAAAGTGCTGATCGCTCGTGAGCGCGAGCCAGACGGCGGCCGTCTCGTCAGTGGCATCGAGGCCGTCCAGCTCCTGGAGCAGATTATCGTCCTTGTAGAGGACGGATCGGATGACCGGCGTGCCGCCGTGGTACGCAAGGCTCTCG
>CAYWBX010000037.1:4244-11317 GCA_964456015.1 uncultured Hyphomicrobiaceae bacterium
CGTCTGAAAACGCGCGTGTCAGGGCACTCGCCAGTTGCCGGTCAGGCAGGTTCCAGTCCACGGCGTCCTTCTTTTCCGGTCGAAGTGCGGCGATGAAATTCTGAAGGAGATCCCGCCGACACCCGGCCACGAGGCGAGGAAGGTCGTGTGGCATCCGGCCCCCGAGAGTTTCGCCCAACTCGCGTTCGCAGATGCAACTTCAAAGAACACGGACCGAAGGGAACGCAGTCTATTTGGCGGCCCTCAACGCAAACTTGGCCCAGGCCTCCATCAGATCGCGTCGTTTGGCGAACAGATCGCCGCGGGCGTAGGCGGCTTCCGCCTTGTCCTTGAGCCGATGCGCGAGTGCCGCCTCGATGACTTCGCGCGGGAAGTGCGTCGTCTCGCCGGCCCAGTCACGGAACGTCGAGCGAAAGCCGTGCGCAGTGATGCCGTCCCGGCCCATCTTCTTGAGCACGGCGGTCAGCGACATGTCGCTCATCGGCTTGTCCGCCGTGACGGGGCTCGGAAACACGAGCGCATCCCGCGCACCCGGCGCGCCGAGACACCTCAGTGCGCTCGAGGTCAGCGGCACACGATGCTCCTTGGCCGCTTTCATGCGGGCGGCAGGCACCGTCCAGAGGCCGGCCTCGAGATCGACCTCACCCCAGCGCATGCCGCGCACTTCGTCCGATCGCGCCGCCGTCAAGATCAGAAACTCCAACGCGCGCGCCGACACGCCCGCGCGTTCCGACAACTGCGCCATGAACTCCGGCAGATCGCGCCAGTCGAGCGCGGCATGGTGCGCCACGCTCCGCACCTTTGACGGCGCCGGCAGGACGTTCTCAAGGTGGCCGCGCCATCGGGCGGGATTGGGACCGGACCGGGCGCCCTGAACGGCGGCGTAGTCGAGAACCGCTTCGATGCGCTGGCGCAGCCGGTTTGCGGTCTCGGGCTTTTCCTGCCAGATCGGCCGGAGCACGCTGAGAACGTCAGACGTGTCGATTGTCCCGACCTGACGATGGCCCAGACCGGGACACGCGTAGCGCGTCGGTCGTCACCCACTGGGCCGCGTGCTTGGCGTTCCGCCAGCCGGCGCGCTTGCTGGCGATGAGGGCGTCGGCAGCTTCCCGGAAGGTCATTGCCGGAGCAGGCCGGATGGTGAGCGGATCGACACGGTCGGCAAGACGCCGCCGCGCATCGAGTGCCTTCTCGCGAGCCCGGGCAAGGCTGACTTCGGGATAGGAGCCGAGCCCCATGTCGCGCCGGCGTCCGTGGAGCTGATACCGAAGCACCCAGGAGCGGGCGCCGGTCGGCTTCACGACGAGCATCAAGCCTCGCGCGTCGGTATGGCGGCCCGGACGCGCCGTATCGACCTTTCGCACTGTAAGAGGCAATGCGTCCCCACATTCGTTCCCACACTGGGACACGGTTTTAGCCGCACAAGGCCGCACGTGAAAGTACGAGCATGAACGCTAACATATTGATGCTACGTGAATAAAACGTATTTCCCAGAACCCTGGCGAACAGCCGCGACCGCGTCTATGGCGGACCCCCATCCGCCAAATTGCTGGGCGTCGCCGGAAGCTCCATCGTATTGAGACGCGACAGGTCGGATCTGCGCGGCCCGGTTACCGGACCATCCCTGTAAAATATTTGCTGCGGCACGCCACAAATCCCTTCAGCGGAGGATCTCGAGCCCGAGCAACTCGGGTTTAGCGGCTGCCCGCGATCTTACGACGGGGAGGGGCACCCGGCTCCGAAGCGCCCGCCGACGCTGCGCTCGGCCATTGGTCCGGGTTGGCAAGGTCCCTCCATCCTCATGGTCCCGGTTGATGCTGCGACTTCAAACGCGCCCAACGTGCCGAGCGCCCGCACGTCTGCGGCAGACAGGTCCGCGCCCATCATCGAAGGGCTGATGCGGACGGAGACGAGCCGCCGTTCGGGCAAGCGCAACCCAATGCATGCCCGTTGCCCAACGTGGCACAGGCCGAGAGCACCCGCGTCACAAGCATTCGCATAATATATATTATGGAAAATAGTGGCCGATCCAAAGGCATAAACAAGTGGTTACAGAGAGAACGCGCGCGTCTAATGTTCCTTCCAATCGTGCGGCCAACGCTTCGCCACGCGTTCGCACTGTTTCACTCGTAGTTCTCCGCAACCAGGTGATCCAGCAGCCGCACGCCCCAGCCCGAGCCCCAGCTCTGATTGATTTCATTCCGCCCCGAATCCATCGCCGTCCCGGCGATGTCGAGATGCGCCCAGGGCGTCTCGGAGCCTTTGATGAAGCGCTGCAAAAACTGGGCGGCCGTGATGGCGCCGCCGAACCGGCCGCCGATGTTCTTCATGTCGGCGTTCTTGCTCTCGAGCAGCTTGTCGTAGGCTGGCGCCAGCGGCATCCGCCACACCTTCTCGCCCGTCGCCTCTCCGGCATCCGCGAGCTCGCGCGCGAGCTTGTCGTTGTTGCTGAAGAGCCCCGCGTGCTCCTTGCCGAGGGCAATCATGATCGCCCCCGTCAAGGTGGCCAGATCGATGATGAGGCGCGGCTTGAAGCGGTCCTGCGCGTACCAGAGAACGTCGGCGAGCACGAGCCGCCCCTCGGCATCGGTATTGAGCACCTCGATGGTCTGCCCGGACATCGACGTCACGATGTCGCCGGGGCGCATGGCCGTGCCGGACGGCATGTTCTCGACGAGGCCGACAAGCCCAACCGCGTTGACCGGCGCCTTGCGCTCGGCGAGCGCGAGCATCAGCCCGGCCACGCAGGCGGCCCCGCCCATGTCGCCCTTCATGTCTTCCATGCCCGCCGCCGGCTTCATGGAGATGCCGCCGGTATCGAAGCACACCCCCTTCCCGACGAAACAGAGCGGTTGCTTGTTGCGCGCGCGGCGCGCGCCGTTCCATTGCAGGACGACGACACGGCTTTCGCGCGCGCTGCCTTGCCCGACGGCCAGCAGCGAGCCCATTTTCAGCGCCTCGAGCTGAGCCTTGTCGAGCACCTCGACCTCGAGGCCCGGCACGTTGAGATCGCGCAGCCGCTCCGCAAACTCGACCGGCCCCAGGCGGTTGGCCGGCTCGTTGACGAGATCGCGCGCCAGATACACGCCCGCGGCGACCGCACGGTGGCGTTGGAACGCGGCCTCGGCGGCCTCGGGATCCTTGCAGTGCACGTCGATTCGCGGGGGCGGCCGGCTTTCCGAACCGTTGCCATCCTCGGACTTGGCTTTCGTCACGTACTTGCGGAACGCATAGGCGCGCAACAGCACACCTTCCGCCATAGCTGCGGCGCGGACAGTCTCCTCGCCCCCGCCGGCAATCTCCGCGACGAGGCTCGCCTTTTCCGCCGCCCTCTGGCTGATCTGCCCGTAGATGGCGCCGCCAAGTCGGACCCAGTCGAGCGGTTTGGCTTCGTCCGGCTTGCCGCAGCCGGCAACGATGATGCGGGGCGTCTCAGCGGCGCCGGCGCCCAGCACTTCGAGCATCGAGCGCGCCTTGCCCTTGAAATCGGCGACCATCGCCGCGCGCCTGATGGCGCCGCCCGACTGCCGGTCGAGGCGCTCTCCAACGCTGCCAAGTTGCAGATCCTGAGCCGCAAGAACCACAGTGGCGGGAGCGAGGCTCGCATTGAGAGCCACGAAGCGGATCTCAGGTCGTTCGGTCATCGGCACTCCAGGAACGGCGACCCGGCCGGGGCGCATCGAGGGGAGGTGTGGCGCAGCTTGGTCGAAACCGGGAAAGGGAACGAGATTGGCCCAGTCTCTGTCATCCCGCACGACGTCGCGGAACGCGGTCGTCCGGAATTAAAAGGCAGCTTATTCCGAGTTCGAGAATACGCAAGCCGCAGCGTTGCGCCTCGGCAACAAAAGATGTGGCCAACTGAGCCACAGTGTGGCAAGCCCCAGTTTGGCCACCTTGCTGTGGAACCGAACAATCAGACTACACTTTCGAGTTTCGGCCATGCGAGCCGAGATAGTTGGGGACACGGCGATGCGATCAGCCTTGCGCTTCGTAACGGCCTCGAACCGTGTTGCCCGCCGAACACTGCTCGCCGCCAGCGTCGCCGCGGTCCTCGTCTCACTTCTTCTGGCGCCGCAGGTGCATCGCGCAACGCTCGCCGAGATTCCGACCGGTCCGTCGCCGGAGATCCGCAGCAAGCTTGCCGAACTCGTCTTTCGCGCCGGACAAGCTGCCCGCACGCCGACGGCGTGGCCGAAGTCTGCTCATGTCCGGATCGTCGAGGGAACCCCCGGCGCAACCGCGGCATCACAACCACCAGCATCGTTCTGGACCCTGGGCGCACTGCCGCGGGAGTGGCCGAGCCCATGACGCTCGCCGGCCGCATTCTCTCCCGCTACGTCTTTCGCCAGACGGCGGCTGCGCTGCTTCTGATCCTTCTTTCGCTGACCGGCATCGTGTGGATCGCGCTCGCGCTGCGCCAGTTGAATATCGTGACTTCGCAAGGTCAGGACATCTGGCTGTTCGTCAAGATGACCTCACTGGCCCTGCCGAACCTGATGGCGCTGATCGCCCCGGTCGCGCTGCTTGTCGCTGCCATTCACGTGCTCAACCGCCTGAGCGGGGACAGCGAACTCATCGTCATGACCGCAGGCGGCGCCACCGTTTGGACGATCGCCCGCCCGCTGCTGCTTGTTGCCGCGATCGTTTCCGCCACCGTTGCGGTGGTGAATCATGTGGTTCTGCCCTGGAGCCTGCGGCAGTTGCGCGCGTACGTGATCGAGATGCGCACCGACCTCATCACGCAAGTGATCCAGCCTGGCCGCTTCTCGAGTCCCGAGACCAATTTGACATTTCATATTCGCGACCGCGGCCTCGACGGTGAGCTGCGCGGGCTCATCGTGCACGACGCCCGTGATGCGACGCAGGTGACCACCTTCCTCGCTGAGCGCGGGTACATCGTGAAGCAGGATGGGGGGGCCTTTCTGCTCATGGAGGCAGGCCACATCCTCCGCCGCACGCAGACCGGAGAACCCTCGCGGATCGTCGAGTTCCAGCGCTATGCCGTCGATCTCGCAAGCATCGAGCCCAAGGAGCGCGGGACGGAGCTGAAACCCCGCGAGCGCTATTATCATGAGCTCGTCAATCCCGCTCCCGGCGATGACATCGGCAAAGCTCACCCGGGACTCTTGCGTGCCGAGCTGCACGAGCGGTTCTCGAGCCCGCTCTACCCCTTCGCTTTCGTCATGCTGACCGTCGCATTCATCGGACAGCCGACGACCACACGCCAGAGTCGGATGCAAGCCATCGTCCTCGCGTTCCTGCTCGCGGCGGGAGCCCGGCTGGCTGGGCTCGCGGGCACCAACCTCGTGGCGCTGAAGCCCAACGCGGTATGGATTGTTTACGCAATTCCGCTCGGGGGCGTCCTGCTCGGCACGCTGCTGGCACAGGCCGGGATGCGCCCGCGCCGCGCACGACTTGCCGTCGCGCTCGCAGACGCGATTGATGCAGCAGCGACCGCTGCGACGAACTGGGCAATTGGCCGTCGCCGAGCCGCCTCGGTACGGCGGTAGGAGGCGCGATCATGCTGCGCGGATCCACGTTGCGCCGCTACATTGCCCGCCGCTTCGCTGTCGCCATCGCTGGCACGCTGGGGCTGTGCAGCGTGCTGATCTTCATGATCGATATCGTCGAACTCCTTCGCCAAGCGGGCAAGTTCGGGCGCGTGCCGACGCTTAAGATCGGCTATATGGCGCTTCTGCGCTTGCCGGCATACAGCGAGATCCTATTGCCGTTCTGCGTGCTGGTCGGCGCCATCGGCACCCTGCTCATGCTGAACCGCAAGTCGGAGCTCGCCGTTATGCGCGCCGCCGGCATGTCGGTTTGGCAGTTCATCCGGCCGGGGCTGACGGTAGCGCTCTGGTTCGGCATGTTCGCCGTCGTGGTCTATAATCCCCTTGCCGCCTGGGCCCGCCAGGAGTCCGAACGTTTGTTCGCCGAAGCCTTCGGCCGTGAGGCAACGGTGTTCAAAACGGACGGCAGCGGCGCTTGGCTGCGCCAGGATGGGAGCGACGGCGCCTCCGTGCTGAACGCTGGTTCCGCTGCCTCGGAAGGGCGCGTGCTGAACTCCGTCATGTTTCTCCAGTTCGACCGCAACGGGCATTTCACCGAGCGGATCGACGGCGTTCGGGCGACGCTTGAGGATGGCTTCTGGCGGATCGAGAAGGCCGTGGTCTCCCGAGTGGGACGCGAGCCCGATACGTACGATGTCTATACAGTAAGCACGTACCTGTCGCCCGACCGTGTCGCAGATGCTCTGGGCACGGCGATGTCGGTCTCTGTCTTCGAGCTCCCTGGGTTAATCGAACTCACTGAAAAAACAGGCTTATCTTCCTCCCGTTTTCGCGTTCAATACGAGATGCTCCTGTCTCGTCCTTTTCTACTCGCGGCGATGGTCCTTTTGGCCGCAACTGTGTCTTTACGGTCATTCCGGACGGGGGGCATCCAGACTATGGTCGTCTCGGGAATGATTGGGGGATTGGGATTCTTTCTGTTGTCCGAAGTCTCTCGTCAGGCGGGTGTCGCCGGGCTCGTACCGCCGGTCATGGCCGTGTGGGTGCCGGTGTGTGTTGCATATTGTGCGGCGCTGACGGTGCTACTGCACCAGGAGGACGGTTGAGGTGACGCGGCTCGGACAGCCATCGCGGAGGAGGAAACTCTCCGCTGCGAGCCGAGTACGCCCGCTCAGCTCATGGCTGGCGGCCCTTGGCATCGTTTGCGTGCTCTTCTTCGCGTCCACCGCCCGACCGGTCTCCGCGCAGACTCCGACAGTTGCAACCCCCAACATCGTCACCGGGCAGCCGCCGAACATCCTCAATCCTTCGCCGCAGGAGCAGAAGCAGTCGAGCTTCGGCAAGCAGAAGAGCCCCTTCTCGGCGCCAAAGAAGATCGACAAGGCAGCACCGCTGTTGCTCGAAGGCGACGAGCTCATCTACGACACGCGCAACAATCGCGTCATCGCGCGCGGCAACGTGCAGATTTACTACGACGACTACATTCTCACCGCCGACGAGGTGATCAACACCTGGCCGCTGTCGAAGCTGCCCTGGCCGAAGTACGACCGGCAGCCCTGGTCG
>CAYWBX010000038.1:0-8727 GCA_964456015.1 uncultured Hyphomicrobiaceae bacterium
GAGAACAACGGCATGATCTCATGGATGGCGAAACGGCTCGTCGAGCGCGGCTACGTCGCGCCGAAGTATCATGCCGTCCACCATCCGCGGCTCTGCGAGAGCGAGGCGTTCTACCGCCTCGCCGCGTTCGCGGAACTCGTGGATCAACCGGTCATCATCTTCCACGTTTCGACGGCGGAGGGAGCGCAGGTGATCCGTGAGGCGCGCGGGCGCGGCGTGAAGCTCTTCGCCGAAACGTGCACTCAGTATCTGACGCTGACTGTCGACGACCTCGACCGGCCCGGGCTTGAGGGCGCCAAATGGATCTGCAGTCCGCCGCTGCGCTGGAA
The DNA here is from genome assembly GCA_964456015.1 of uncultured Hyphomicrobiaceae bacterium. Taxonomy (GTDB): domain Bacteria; phylum Pseudomonadota; class Alphaproteobacteria; order Rhizobiales; family Hyphomicrobiaceae. The sequence continues at coordinate 330 of CAYWBX010000038.1, forward strand.
AAGCGACCAGGAGGCGCTCTGGAAAGCGCTCGAGCTTGGCGATCTGCAATTCATCTCCTCCGATCACGCACCCTACCGGTTCGACGAGACAGGCAAGCTGCGTGCGGGCAAGAACCCGAGCTTCAAGGAGATCGCGAACGGCATGCCCGGCCTCGAGCTGCGCCTGCCGCTGCTGTTCGATGCCATGGTCACGAGGGGCCGCTCCGACATCCAGAAGTTCGTCGAGTGGACCTCAACGGCACCGGCGCGGATGTACGGCTTGCATCCGAAAAAGGGCACCATCGCCGTCGGCTCGGACGCCGACATCTGCATCTGGGACCCGAAGAAGACGACCACGGTCAGCGACGCCGACGTGCACGACAACACGCGCTACACGCCCTATGTGGGCAAGAAGATCACAGGCTGGCCGGTGACGGTGCTGCGCCGCGGCGAGGTGATTGTCGATCAGGGCAAGCTGTCGGGCAAGGCGGGGAGCGGCCGCTTCCTGCCGCGCGAGGCTGGCGCGTTCGCCCAGCCGACGGGCCGGCTGTCCCCCGAGTTCGATCCCGAACGCAACTTCGGCGCCAAGCTCTATTGACGCCGGCGGCGCGTCGAACCCGTCAGGCAACCCGAGAGATGGCGCGCCCCTGATGTTGACACTTTGGGTGTGTTCCATTAATGTTCTCCAACTGGAGGCGGCATGACGGTCGAAGAACTCGCCCGGGAAGTCCGGTCCCTGAAGCATCGGTTGGATTTGGCCGAAACACGGCCTTCTCAAATCGAGGGCCGGTTCGAGTTCGTCTCTGGTCAGCTTCGCGACATCCAGCTTTATCAACATTCGAAGTTCGCCGAGATCGACAATCGGCTGGACGGCGTGGAAGGACGTCTCGAGAGGGTCGAAGGACGTCTTGAGAAGTCCAAGGACGTCTCGAGAGGGTCGAAGGGCGTCTCGAGAGGGTCGAAGGGCGTCTCGATCGCGTCGAGACGGGCATAGCCGGTTTGGCGGCCGAGGTTCGCGCGCTGCCGCGCGCCATTGCCGAGATGATCGCCAATCGTTGACGCCGTCTGCTCGGGGCGGTCGCCGGTTCGCTCGCGGCAGCGGGCGGGTGACTTACGGGTCAACGATGTGCGGGGAAAGGCAGAATGCGGGCAGGGGGCATCGGCGTTCCGCTCCCGCGGCGGGTGACGGCGCTTGCCTTGCGGGGTTCTTCGCAAGGGCGGGCGCCATGGCTTGGCCGCCGCGCCAGCCTGGCGCGTTGACCGGGGCCCGACCCTGGTGATAGCTGGCGCTTTCAGGGAACGCATCGGTGGACCGGCATGCTCGCTGATAAGGACCGCATCTTCACCAACATCTATGGCATTCACGATTGGCGGCTCGCCGGCGCCCTGAAGCGGGGACAGTGGAACGGCACCAAGGCGATCCTCGAGAAGGGGCACGATGCCATCATCACCGAGGTCAAGAACTCGGGCCTGCGCGGTCGCGGCGGCGCAGGGTTTCCGACGGGCCTCAAGTGGTCGTTCATGCCGAAGAACGACCCGCGTCCATCCTATCTCGTCGTCAACGCGGACGAATCCGAGCCCGGCTCCTGCAAGGATCGCGAGATCATGCGGCACGATCCGCACCATCTCGTGGAAGGTTGTCTGATCGCCGGGTTCGCCATGCGCGCGCACACGGCCTTCATCTACGTGCGGGGCGAGTTCATCCGCGAGCGCGAGCGCCTGCAGGCGGCGATCGACGAGGCTTACGCGGCCCGCCTCATCGGGAAGAACAACGTCCACGGTTGGGATTTCGACATCGTTGTTCATCACGGCGCCGGCGCTTACATCTGCGGCGAGGAGACGGCGCTGCTCGAGAGCCTCGAAGGCAAGAAGGGGCAGCCCCGCCTGAAGCCGCCGTTTCCCGCGAACACGGGACTTTATGGCTCCCCGACGACGGTCAACAACGTGGAGTCGATCGCAGTCGTCCCCGAGATCATGCGCCGCGGCGCCGCCTGGTTCGCCGGCATCGGCAAGCCGAACAACACCGGCACCAAGCTCTTCCAGATCTCAGGCCACGTCGAGCGGCCCTGCGTCGTCGAGGAGGAGATGGGCATTCCGCTGCGCGAGCTTCTCGAACGTCACGCCGGCGGCGTGCGCGGCGGGTGGGACAACCTGCTCGCGGTCATCCCGGGCGGCTCCTCGATGCCGTGCATCAACGCAGCGGATTGCCAAACGCTGACGATGGATTTTGATGCGCTCGCCAAGCTCAAGTCGGGCCTCGGCACCGCCGCCGTCATCGTCATGGACAAGTCGACCGACATCATCAAGGCGTTCGCCCGCATTGCCTACTTCTACAAGCACGAGAGCTGCGGCCAGTGCACGCCCTGCCGGGAGGGCGTGCCGTGGATCTGGCGCATGCTTGAGCGAATGGCCCGGGGCGAGGCCGAGAAGAAGGATATCGACCTCCTCTTCGACGTGACCAAGCAGATCGAGGGACACACCATCTGCGCCTTCGGCGAGGGGGCCGTGTGGCCGGTCCAGGGCTTCCTGCGCAACTTTCGCAGCGTCATCGAGCAGCGCATCGACGAGCGCATGGCGGCCGGTCACCGGCAAGCGGCCGAGTAGAGGCCTCGCCGCGCGGTTTGACGGGAGCCGGAGTAGCACCACACATGCCCGTCCTCGCCCTGCCGTTTCCGGACATCGACCCCGTGGCCATCTCGATCGGTCCGGTGTCGATCAAATGGTACGGTCTCGCCTATGTCGCCGGCCTCCTGCTCGGCTGGTGGTACGTCAAGCGCCTCCTTTCCGATCGCGCGCTGTGGCGGAGCGGTGAGCCGCCGATGCGGCCAGCGGACGTCGACGACCTGTTCCTTTGGGTGGCGCTCGGCGTCATCGTCGGGGGCCGGCTCGGCCAGGTGCTGCTTTACGAGCCGCGCTACTATTTTTCGAACCCGCTCGAGATCTTCAAGATCTGGAAGGGCGGCATGGCGTTCCACGGCGGCATGATCGGCACCATCGTCGCCATGTGGTTCTTTGCGCGTTCGCGCCGCGTCGAGGCGCTGTCGGTGATGGACCTCGTCGCGGCGGCGGTGCCGATCGGCCTTTTTTTCGGCCGGATCGCCAACTTCATCAACGGCGAGGTGGTCGGCAGACCGAGCAGCGTGCCGTGGGCGATGCCGATCCCGGGATACGGGCCCGAACCGCGCCATCCCTCGCAACTCTACGAGGCCTTCTTCGAAGGGTTCGTTCTCTTTCTGATGCTTCTCTGGTTGATCCGAAAGCGACAGGCGCTCGCAACGCCCGGGCTGATCGGGGCCTCGTTCCTCACCGGTTACGGGGCGCTCCGCATGTTCTGCGAGCTGTTCAAGCACGAGGAGTACAGCACGGTCTTCAGCTCCCTTCCGGTCACCACGGGCTTTGTCTACAGCGCGCTGATGGCGATCGCCGGGCTCATCGCCCTCGCCTGGGTGCGCGGTCGCGGGGCGACATGACCTACGATTGCGGATTGCGACGCGAGACGCCGCTCGCCGCGTGCCTCAAGCGCCGCATCCAGTCCAGCGGGCCGATCGGAATCCGTGACTACATGACGGCCTGCCTCTACGACGGCGAGCACGGCTACTATCGAACGCGGCCTGCCATCGGTCGCGGCGGCGACTTCGTCACGGCGCCGGAGATCAGCCAGGTTTTTGGCGAACTCATCGGACTTTGGAGCGCGGTCGTCTGGCAACAAATGGGCTCGCCCGCGCGGTTCGCCCTCATCGAGCTCGGCCCCGGCCGCGGGACGCTCATGCGCGATGCCTTGCGCGCCACCCGCAGAGTGCCGGGTTTTCACGCGGCGGCAACGGTTGTCCTCGTCGAGACGAGCGAGACCCTCGAGAGAGAGCAGCGCCGGACGCTCGCGGACCTGTCGGTCGCGATCCGGTGGCTGCGAGCCGCAGACATCCGCTCGTCTGCCGATCTCGGGCGGCTGCCGACGATTCTGATCGCCAACGAGGTGCTCGATTGCGAGCCGCGCGATCAGCTCGTTCTGACCGAGACGGGCTGGGTGAGGCGGCTGGTCGGGCTCGATGGCGCGGGCCGTCTCGCCTTTTGCGATGGCGAGCCGGCTGAGGGGACGACGGCTCACTCTGCCCGGCGCGTTGCACGCATCTTCCCGCACGCTCGTCCAGGCGCCGTGTTCGAGCCCTCCGAGCGTCATTGGAGCCTCGATCTGCTCGCGGGCCGCTCCGCGGCGGCGCTCTATATCGATTACGGGCACGTCCAGCCGATGCTCGGCGATACCCTGCAGGCCGTGCGCGGGCACCGTTTCGAGCATCCGCTGGCGTCGCCTGGCGAGGCCGATCTCACCATGCAGGTGGACTTTGCACGCCATGCCGCGATTGCGGCGTCGCAGCCGGAGCCTCTCGCCGTCGGAGGTCCGGTATCGCAGGCCGAATTCCTGGGAGCGCTCGGCATTGTCGAGCGCGCCTCGCGCCTGATGGCGGCCAATCCCGATCAGGCCGCCTCGATCGAGGCCGGCGTCGCGCGGCTCATGCAGCCGACCGGCATGGGTGGACGTTTCAAGGTCCTGGGTCTGCGCTCGCGGCATCTGCCGGCCTTGCCGGGCCTGCCGGCGCTGGACAGCCCGGGTGCGTCGCCGTAATCGAGGCGCTCGCCAGGCGCCTCGCCGACCGAGGCGGGGCCTGTCCGGCTCGAAGGGGACTGTCGATGCTCAATCCGATCACCGCCGACTGCCTCGCCGAGAAGGCCGGGATCGCGCACGGCTTTTTCACGCGCGAGGGCGGCGTCTCGCATGGACTTTATGCCGGACTGAACTGCGGCCTGGGCTCGATGGACGAGCGAACGAAGGTGATGGAGAACCGCGCCCGCGTCGCCCGCCGTCTCGGCATCGACGGCGAGCGCCTTCTCACCTGCCATCAAGTCCACAGCGCCACCGCGATCGTCGTGGATGCCCCCTGGCCGCCGGATCAATTGCCGCGAGCCGACGCGCTTGTCACCGCTACGCCCGGGCTGGCGCTCGGGGCGCTGGCCGCGGACTGCGCACCCGTCCTTCTCGCCGATCCCGAAGCGCGCGTGATCGGCGCCGTCCATGCCGGATGGAAAGGCGCCGTCAATGGCGTGGTCGAGGCGGCCATCGCGGCCATGGAGAGGCTCGGCGCGCGGCGGCGCCGAATCGTTGCGGCGCTCGGTCCATGCATCGGTCCCGACGCCTACGAGGTGGGGCCGGATTTCGAGGCGGCTGTCAGAGCCGCCGACGCCGCAGCCGGCGCCTTCTTCCGGCGCCCGCCGCAGGCCGCGCGACCTTTTTTCGATCTGCCGGCTTACGTTCTGAGCCGGCTGGAGAAATGCGGGCTCGACACGATCGAGAACTGCACTCTTTGCACCTACGCCAACTCGGAGCTTCTTTTCAGCTACCGGCGCGCGACGCATCGCGGCGAGCGCGATTATGGCCGTCAGATATCCGCCATCGTGCTCCTTTAGCCTTTTCCACAGAAAAGTCCCGGCAGAATCCACTAACCCCTTCAACTTCTGGGCAAAAAGTTGGCGGCGCCGGCTGGACGATGCCAGGGGCACGGGCTAATGAAGATTGCAGAGTACCGGACGAGAGAATCGCTTGGCCGCAAGGTAGGTACGTCGGCCGCCGGGTGTCAGCGGTCATGAACGAAGAGGGGACGTCATCGTGACGTACTTCGACGCTGCTTCGGCATCGCGCGGGTGGAGACAGCTTGCTGCGGTCGCAGTGCTGGCGGCGGGACTCTGCGGCTGCGAGACCGCGAGCAGCATTCTGGGAGGCGGATCGGACGCCGGTTCTGCGCCCGCCGCACCGGTCGCGCAGGCGCCCCGGCCGGCTCTTGCCAAGGTCTCGCTCGTCCCGATCGTCGGCGTGCCGGACGCCCTTGGAAAACAGCTGCTGACGCAGATCGAGCAGGCGGGGGAGCGCAACCGCGTGACCGTGCTTGCGACGGCCGATTCTCCGGCCGATTACGTCTTGCGCGGTTATCTGGTGGCGTCGCGTGACCGGGCCGGCGCGAAAGTCTCCTACATCTGGGATGTGTTCGATCAGAGCGGCAAACGCGTCAATCGCATCTCGGGCGAGGAGATTGCGCAGGGTCAGCCTAATGCGAAAGACCCTTGGGCGAACGTGACGGCGAGCGTCACGCAGTCGATCGCGGACAAGAGCATGGCTTCGCTCGCGGCGTGGCTGCCGAGCCAGGCCAGCCAGACGCCGATCGCCGCCGCGCAACCGTCGCAGCCGCCGCAGGCTCCGCCGCCGCAAGCGCCGCCTGTCGCATCCGGTTCAGGCGCCGCGCCGCCGCCGTCGCAGCAGGCTGCGGTGCGCACTCCGCCGGCTTCGAGCACGACCACGGCATCCCTTCCGCGTTCGGATCAAGTGGCCGCGGCTGCGCCGACCGTGTCCGGCGCGCCGGGCGACGGCAACAGTGCGCTTGCCGCGGCCCTGCAGCGCGAACTCTCCCGTCACGGTGTCGAGATCGCAAACCGGCCGGGCGCGATGTACCGGGTCGAAGGCCGCGTTGCCCTCGGTCAGGCCAAGGACGGCAAGCAGCCCATTCAGATCGACTGGCAGGTGAGGGACCCGCAGGGCAAGTCGCTCGGCACTGTCTCGCAGAAGAACGAGATCCCGCCCGGTTCACTCGACGGCGAATGGGGCAAGACCGCCGAGGCTGCGGCGGCGGCTGCGGCGCAAGGGATCGTGAAACTGCTGCCGCAGGCCAAGTCGACGAATTGAGCGGGGTCGCAATCGGCTTTTCGACCGTGCCTGCAGACGTCCTGAGCGAGAGAGCGTTGGCCGGGCCCGTGACATTTACATGTCAGGGCCCGCTTGCTATCAGGCGCGCGATGTCCGAGGACTTTGCCGAACTTGACTGACAACGCACGGGAGCGCTCCATGCCTTTCGATTCGCGCGAAAGCCCAGGCGGTCGCGGCACCCCGCCAGTCAAGCTCGTCGCCGGCAACAGCAATCGGCCGCTCGCTGAGGCGATCTCGGCGGTCATGGGCGTGCCGCTCGCAAAGAGCAATGTCCGGCGCTTTGCGGACATGGAGGTGTTCGTCGAGATCCTCGAGAATGTCCGCGGCGAGGACCTTTACGTCATCCAGTCGACCTCCTTTCCGGCCAACGACAACCTGATGGAGCTGCTGATCGTCGTCGACGCGCTCAAACGCTCGATGGCGCGGCGCATCACGGCCGTGATGCCTTACTTCGGCTACGCCCGTCAGGACCGACGCCCGGGCCCCAGGACTCCGATCTCCGCGAAGCTGGTTGCAAACCTGATCGAGCGGGCCGGGGTGGACCGGGTGATGACACTCGATCTTCACGCCGGTCAGATCCAAGGCTTCTTCGATATTCCGACCGACAACCTGTTTGCGGCGCCGATCTTTGCGCGCGATATCCAGGAGCGGTTTGACTGCTCGAAGATCGTGGTGGTCTCACCCGACGTTGGCGGTGTCGTGCGCGCACGCGGTCTTGCCAAGCGGATCAACGCGCCGATCGCGATCTGCGACAAGCGGCGGGAACGGGCGGGCGTGGCGGAGGTGATGCACGTCATCGGCGATGTCGAGGGGATGCGCTGCGTTCTGATCGACGACATTGTCGATTCCGGCGGCACGCTCGTCAGCGCGGCCAACGCTCTCATCAAGAATGGCGCAACAGAGGTGTTCGCCTACATCACCCATGGCGTGCTGTCCGGCGGGGCCGTCTCGAAGATCACCAACTCGCAGCTTAAGCAGCTCGTGATCACCGACTCGATCATGCCCACCGAGGCGGTAAAGGCGGCGAAGAACATCCGCGTGCTGTCGCTCGCACCGCTGATGGCGGAGGCGATTTCTCGGACGGCGCGGGAGGAAAGCGTCTCGAGCCTGTTCTACTGAGACGCCGGGCCGGCTGCGGTCGCTCTCGCGTCGATGAACGGCTGCTGCGGCGGCTCCTTATCGGCCAATTTGCCTTCCGGTGCCGCAATGGCCCGAGGCGGGCTTCGCCCGGCGCGATGGCCGGGCGGATCGGTCCCCGCAATCCGGGCCCTGTGCCGTCCTCACTTCTTCTCGTCTGCGGGGACTTCTGCAGCCGACGCCTCTGCGACCAGCTTCTGCGCCTGTGAAATCCAGTCGCCCTTCTCGATGGCGCCGTCGAGCGCCAGCGCCTCGTCGACGTTGGCGATGTCCTCATCAGAGAAATTGGCGATCTGCTCGAACTTGATGCAGCCGAGCTGGTTGAGCCGGGCGGCAAGATCGGCCGAGATGCCGGCGATCCGGGTGAGGTCATCGGGCTCACCCTTGGGCTTTTTGAAGCCCTTCCACGCAGCCGCCAGTTTGCGCGCCCGCGCATCGGTGCGCTCGAAGATGCGGGCTGCCTTGCCGCGACGGCCGCGCAGGTAATAGAGCTTGGCGCGGCGAACCTTGCCCCGCCGCAAGACCTCGATCTCA
>CAYWBX010000038.1:8737-11316 GCA_964456015.1 uncultured Hyphomicrobiaceae bacterium
CGGCGAGTAGACCGGAAAGACGCGCTCGACGCCCTCGCCGTAGGAGATCTTGCGCACCGTGAAGCTTTCGTTGATGCCACGCCCCGAGCGGGCGATGCAGACGCCTTCGTAGGCCTGCAGGCGCGTGGTCTCTTTCACCTCTTCCTTTTTCTTGCCCTTGGCCTTGGGGTCCGGCGCTTCGACCTCGACCACCTTGACGGTCACGCGCAGCGTGTCGCCGGGCTGGAACTCGGGCACCCCGCGCTTTTGCAGCACCGCCCGCATCTGCTCCGTCTCGAGTTCATGAATGATGTTCATTGATCGTTGTCCTTGCTTTGACATCATGCGCAGAGGAGCCGCCCTGCCAGGCTTGGCTGGCGGTGCGCGGCTCATGCCGGCCCTGAGCGGGCGAGACCCACGAACGGGGAAGCCGGTCTGATAGCGGAACGGCCCTGCTTTGTCGATGGTCTGTCGCGTCCGTCGGGTCGCGGCTGCGTTTCCCGGGTCTGGGTCAAGGGGTCCCGTTCCGCCTCGCCGGGCGGCCGGGAGGCGGCCGCCATGCTCCCGGTGGGTCCCCGGCGCGTCATATCCGCACTTGGCCGGCCTGCGTCCGACTTTGTTAGAGCCCATGCCAGCGGCGGGCTTCGCTCATGTCTCGCGCTCCGGGTGCGATCCCGGCCCCGTGAGGAGCCGGACGGCATTCAGCCACGCCTGGTCCAGGGGTTCGTCCGCCGACACGGCGGCAGCGCCGGACGCGTGATCCCGATGTGGCGCATCGAGACGCCTGAAGTCCTCAAGACTTGCGAGCGACACATCGAGATCGCGCAAGAGCCCGTCATTGAGGCCATAGATCCAGCCGTGGATGCTGAGGCGCCTGCCCGCACGCCAGGCGGCTTCGACGATCGGCGTCGCCGCAACCCGGCGCACCTGAAGCTCGACATTGAGCTCGCAAAGCGCGTTCACGCGCGCGCTCGCGTGCAGGATGGAACCAAGCAGGTCCTGACGACGGCGGTTGAGATCGGCGATCGGGGCCAGCCAGTGGTCGACGAGCGCGCCGCTTCCGCCTTCGATCGCTCGCCGGACCCCGCCACAGCCGTAATGACCGCAGACGATGATGTGCTCCACCCCGAGCGCCGCAACTGCGAACTCGAGCACCGACAGCAGGTTGAGATCGCTCGTGTGGACCACGTTGGCGACGTTGCGATGCACGAAGAGCTCGCCCGGATCGAGGCCGACGATCTCGTTCGCCGGCACGCGGCTGTCCGAGCAGCCGATCCAGAGATAGCGCGGCGCCTGCTGGGCGGCGAGGCGGCGAAAGAACTCCGGATCGTCGCGGGTCTTGGAGAGCGACCAGCGGAGATTGCGTTCGAATAGATCGTCGGTCACGTTGAGCTCTCGCGCAGCCGGATCCCTCGCCGGGCCGCCATGCGTCGCGCGATCTCGTCGAGATCGCGCTTCGACAGCCGCTGGCTGGCAAGCGGCAGGACAATTGCGTTCTCGACGCTCAGATGGCGGCGCTGACGATCGGCGAACGCCAGAAGCGCGTTGCGGATCGGCTTGGGCAGCGCTGTCGCCTTGGCGTCGATCGCAGCGCTCAGCCCGCTCGCAATCTCCTGCGACAGCTTTTCGTCGGCCGCGTGCTCGCCCGACAACAGTCCGATGATGCGGCCGGCCTCGTCGGAGGGCTTCAGGCGGCGGCGAAGGACGGGAAAGAGATCCTCCTCTTCGTCGATCACATGCAGCGTCATTTCGGAGCGCAGAAAGTCAACGACGGCTTCCGCAAGCCGGCGGTCGAGCGTCTCGGCCTCGGCAAGGTCCTCGGCGGCCTGGCAGAGCTCACGGTGGCGCAGATGCTCCACATGGATGAACTCGAGCGGCCGGCTCAGGAGCTTCGGCTCGCATCTGCCGAATGGCGCGGCGGGATCACGCCGCCGGGCTCGGGCCATGGGCGACCTCCTGTCTGCCGAGGACCGTGGTCAGCATGACGCACAAGCACTCGGCGCCGGGCGCATCGGACCGGGCCGCGGCAGTCATCAGGGCGATCCAGTCCTCGGGCCTGGCATTGAAGCAAAACTCGCCGATCATGGCCTGCAGCGCCTCGCCAAGCGTCGATTGTCTTGCCGCGGCAGCCGCCTGGACGCGTGCGATGAGCGCCACGTCGCCGGTCGCCAGCAGGGTCTCGATGGCCGTGGCCTCGTCGTCGAGGCGGGCGATCAGATCACCGAGCAACATGCTGTACCGCCTTTCTCAAGGTGTGCGGCTCATCGGGTTCGGCCGATACATGGCGCCAAGGTCGGCAGGCCGCGGCAGATCGATGCCCTCGACGCCGAACCGCTCGCCGAGAACGGCGAGGAACTGGGCCGTCGCGAGTCGCCGCGCCCGCTCCGCGAGGTAGGCGGCAATGCGCGCGCCGACCAGCTCGAAGGGCAGCTGGCGCCCCGCGATGCGCCGGTCCAGCCGGACGACGTGAAAGCCAAAGCGCGTCTCGACCGGCTGGCGCGCGATCTCACCCGGGCGCAGCGCGGCGAGTGCCGCCTCGAACTCCGGCACGGTGTCGCCGCGCTTGATCTGCCCGAGGCATCCGCCCGACGTCCGGGACG
>CAYWBX010000039.1:0-3986 GCA_964456015.1 uncultured Hyphomicrobiaceae bacterium
AGATCCACTGCTTCACCACGGTCGGCACCTTTGCCATCAGTCGCGGGTTGAGAATGAGAAACCCAGGGTAGGCGGCGCCGTAATCGTCAAGCTGGCTGTCGAGAACGGTCGGGCGCTGGCCGCACATCATGCGCAGGCCGTCGAGCTTCAGGTTGCCCGGAGCCACGATCTGTGCGTCGCCCCCGACATGGGCGACGTATTCCTCAGGAGTCGGCCCTGCGGCCGCGAGCCAAGCCGTGCTCGACAGCAGCGCAAGCGCAAGACCTGCCCCAACCACAGCTTTCAGGCGCCCAAGATCGCGTCTCAAGCTTCAGCCCCGTCCCTCTTCGGCCACACGCGTGACCATTGCTCCTCGCCACCGTGCCTGGAATGCCGCTAGCCCCGCAATCCCCGGTCAACGCCCCCGCGATCCCGCGCCCCGCAGCGGTCGCCCACACCCAAACAAACGCGACCGCCCGCGTCAACGGCCAGCCTGCGCCTCGATCGCCTCCATGTCCGCATCCGAGAAGCCGAAATGGTGGCCGATCTCGTGCACCAGAACGTGGGTGACAAGATGGCCGAGCGTCTCCTCCCCGCCTGCCCAGTAATCGAGCAGAGCGCGGCGGTAGAGAAAGACCATATCCGGCTCCCGCGGCGGGTCCATGACGCTTTTGCGGTCGAGGCTTACCCCCTGATAGAGCCCCATAAGCTCGAACGGATCGGCGATGCCGAGCTCGTCGAGCACTTCGTCGGTCGCAAACTCCTCGACGCGAATGACAAGATCCCGACACAAATTGCGAAATTCGGCTGGAAGCCGCTCCCAGGCGGCCGCCGCCAACCGCTCGAAGTCGGCGAGCGAAGGCGCCGTGGCCTCGCTCCAGTCGGTCAATCCGATGCCTGCCATGGCCGTGCTCTCTGCGACGCGCCCTGAGGCGCGCTCCTGCTTGGCGCTCAAATAAGGCGCGACGGCTGATTTGAACAGTCCGGTGGTTGCGAGTGGGCTACAACAATCGCGAAAGGCGCGTCCTGCGCGAACGCGCCTCGGCTCACCCCTCTCGCCCAGCTCGCCGATCCCGGTCGGGACCATGGCTACGCTGACACTGCGACGCTGCGGCAATCGGTAGTGGACACAAGATGCACCTTGATCCATCGGATCGGCCGCACGTTCCGTGATCGGCCCCCTTCGTCTGCACCGCCTACCGAGACGGCACCAGTCTCAGGATATGCCCGTCGGGAGCATCGGTCAGGAGCCATAGTGCCCCGTCCGGTCCCATGCGAACATCGCGGATGCGATCCCGACGATCGGCGAGCAGCACCTCCTCAGCGATCACCCTCTCGCCATCGAGGACGAGGCGGTGCAACGCCTGACCGGCCAGCGCCCCGACGAAAAGATTGCCGCGCCAGCCGGGAAACAGCGCCCCGGTGTAAAAGGCCATGCCGGAGGGCGCGATCGAGGGAGACCAGTAATAAATCGGTTGCTCCATGCCGTCGCGATGCGTCCCCTCATGGATGCGCGCACCGGAATAATCGATGCCGTAGCCGATGACGGGCCAGCCATAGTTGCGGCCGGGCTCGACGACGTTGACCTCGTCGCCGCCGCGCGGCCCATGCTCGACCACCCAAAGCTTGCCCGTGCCCGGATGGATCGCCGCCGATTGCGGGTTGCGATGGCCGTAGCTCCACAGCTCCGGCATCGCCCCGGGCCTGCCGGCGAAGGGATTGTCGGCGGGGACGCGCCCGTCCGCCTCGATGCGCACGACTTTGCCCCAGTGATTGGCGAGGTCCTGCGCCTGCTCTTTCTGAAAGCGCTCGCCGAGAGTCGCGAAAAGGCGGCCGTCGGCTGCGATGGCGAGGCGGCAGCCGAGATGCAGGCCGCCGCCGTGCGCCGGCTGCTGACGAAAGATGATGCGCACGTCCTCAAGGCGCGGCGTCCCGCCAAGGTCCGCAAGTTGCGCCGTCGCCACGCTCGTCCCGTTGCCGCCCTGGCGCGGTTCGGCAAAGCAGAAGGCAATTCGCCGGCTCGAAGCAAAATCCGAAAAGAGCGCGACATCAAGGAGCCCGCCCTGCCCGGTCGCCGCAACCCCGGGCACGCCGGACAGCGGCGCGGAAATCTGCCCGTCGCGCGTAACGATGCGCATCTGGCCGGGGCGCTCCGTCACCAGGAGGCGGCCGTCGGGGAGGAACTGAAGCGCCCAGGGGTGGCGTAGACCGCGTGCCACCGTTTCGACCGCGATCGCCGAAGACGGCGCCTTCGGCGCCCGCGTCTGCTCGGCAGCGGCCGTCGCGGGAAGCAACAGTAGAATCAGCGGGGACCATCGAGCCTTCATGCGCCGCCTCGCTCCCTCGCGCATCTCTCCATCCGGCACAGCGCACCCGCGGGCCTTGGTCAGCCCGGCGGCGGCGCGTCTGTCGCAGGCCAGGGGTGCCGCCGTCCGGCGGCGACGATCCTTTGCACGAGCCGATCCGGCTGCTTGAGCCGCACGTGCTCGAATGCGACGACGGCAAGCCGCCCAGCGACCCACTCGAGAAGCTCGCCAGGCCGCAACAGAAACTCGGGGCGGGACGGGCGGCCAATGCGCTCCTGGCCCTGCATGAACGTTTCGTAGATCAGAAGTCCGTCCTCGGCAACGGCCGCAATAATGTCCGGAAAAAGCTGCCGCCAGAGATAGTTGGTGACGACTACCCCGGCAAATTGCTGCCCCCTGAAAGGAGGCGCATCACCGGTTTCGAGGTCCGCCTCGACGAGGCTTACGCGCGGATCGTTCGACCACGCGTGGCGCGCCGCGGCCAGATCCCGGTCGACACCGACGACGCGGCATCCGGCCGCCAGGACGGGCGCGAAATGCCGCCCGCTGCCGCAGGCCACGTCCAGCACCGTGCCGCCGGGTGCAACCCCTGGCAGGAACCGCTCCACCCAGCGCGACGGCGCAATCGCCGGCACTCCGCCCGCTCCCGAAGTTCGCACGATCCTGCCTCCGGCGCTCGATTGTCATCAGGCACGCTCGCCCCATATAAGGGGGCATGGCGGATCGCGGCACCCTCCCGTTCAAGAAAATGAACGGTCTCGGCAACGAGATCGTGATTGTCGACTTGCGCGGCACGCAACGTGTGCTGAGCGAGGCGGAAGCGCGCGCAATCGCCCGGCATCCGCGCGCCCATTTTGATCAACTCATGGCGCTGCACGATCCCGTCACCGCCGGGACCGACGCGCTCATCCGGATCTATAATTCGGATGGCTCGGCGGCCGGCGCCTGCGGCAACGGGATGCGGTGCGTCGCCATGCTCGTCGCGGAAACCGACGCGCGCCGCGACATGCGGTTCGAGACCGCGGCGGGCCTGCTCGAAGCACATGTCGAAAGCCCGGCGAGCATCACCGTCGACATGGGATGCCCGCGCTTCCGATGGGACGAGATCCCGCTCGCCGAGCCCTTCCACGACACCACGCGCATCGAACTGCAGATCGGTCCGATCGACGCTCCGGTGCTCCATTCGCCGTCCGTGGTCAACGTCGGCAATCCGCACGCCGTGTTCTGGGTCGGGGACGTCGATGCGCATGATCTCGCGCGCCTCGGACCGCTGCTCGAAAACCATCCGATCTTCCCGGACCGCGCCAACATCTCGCTCGCGCAGGTGACCGGCGCCAATGCGCTGCGCGTGCGCACGTGGGAGCGCGGCGCTGGCCTCACGCGAGCGTGCGGATCGGCGGCGTGTGCCGCTGCCGTTTGCGCGGCCCGCAAGGGCCTGACCGGCCGGGTCGTCGACGTGACGCTGCCCGGCGGGGTGCTCCACATCGCGTGGCGTCGCGACGATCATATCCTGATGACGGGGCCGGCCGAGTTCGAATACGGGGACACGCTCGACCTCGCGAGTCTCGCCGAGGCGCGCAGTTGACCCGAACGCCCATGGCCGAGCCGCCCCTCACAGAGCCGACGATCATCACGCTGGGCTGCCGGCTCAATGCCTATGAGTCCGAAGTGGCGCGCGCGAAGGCGCTGGCCGCCGGGCTT
>CAYWBX010000039.1:3996-11298 GCA_964456015.1 uncultured Hyphomicrobiaceae bacterium
CGTCATCAACACGTGCGCGGTGACCGCCGAGGCCGTCCGTCAGGCGATGCAGACGATCCGCCGTCAGCGGCGCGAGCATCCGGACGCGCGCATCGTCGTCACCGGCTGCGCCGTCCAGATCGAACCCCAGCGCTTCGCGGACATGCCCGAGGTCGACCATCTGCTCGGCAATGGCGAAAAGACCAAGGCAGACGTGTGGGCTTCGCTCGCCATCCCGCAAAACGAGCGCGTGCAGGTCGCCGACATCATGGACGTCCGCGAAACCGCCAGCCACCTGGTCGCCGGTTTCCCCGCGAGGGCGCGGGCGTTCGTGCAGGTGCAGAACGGCTGCGATCATCGCTGCACCTTCTGCGTCATTCCCTTCGGGCGGGGCCCGTCTCGCTCGGTGCCTTCTGGCGCCGTCGTGCAGCAGGCGGCCCGCCTGGTGGCCGCAGGCTACCGCGAAATCGTGCTCACCGGCGTCGACATGACCGCTTACGGCGCCGATCTCCCCGGCCGGCCGACGCTCGGCCGCCTCGTGCGGCAGATCTTGCGTCACGTGCCCGCCCTGGAACGTCTCCGGCTGTCCTCGATCGATCAGGTCGAGGCCGATGCCGAACTTGTCCGCGCCATCGCCGAGGAGCCGAGGCTGATGCCGCATCTGCACCTCTCCCTGCAATCGGGATCGGACCTGATCCTCAAGCGGATGAAGCGTCGGCACGGGCGGGCCGATGCCATCAGGTTCTGCGACGAGGTGCGGCGCCTGCGCCCGGACGTCGCCTTTGGCGCCGATCTCATCGCCGGCTTTCCCACAGAAACCGAGGCGATGTTCGAGGAGACGCTCGATCTCGCGGAGCGGTGCGGCCTCGCGTACCTGCACGTCTTTCCGTTCTCGGCGCGTCGGGGAACCCCGGCGGCGCGGATGCCGCAGCTGCCGCGACACGTGGTCAAGTCCCGGGCCGAGCGGCTGCGGCAAAAGGGTGCAGCACTCCTTCAGCGTCATCTTTCGGGCCAAGTGGGGCGCAAGGTCGGCGTCCTCATGGAGCGGGACGGGCTCGGGCGCACCGACGATTTCGCCGAAATCGAGGTTGCGGGCGCGACGGCCGGCTCGGTGGTGGCGGCGCGGGTCACCGGAACGGATGGCGCCCGGCTCATTGGCGAGGTGGCGGCGTGAGCGAGACGAGGGATAAGCGGCGCGGGATCTTCGGACGACTATTCGGCCGCGACAGGGACGCGACGGAGGAGGGGGCGGCGCGCTTGCCCGGCGAGCCTCCTGCTGCGGATGAAGTGCCGGCCGCGCCATCACCCAATGCTCCCTCGGGCGAGGCGGGACGTGACGGCGAAGCCATGAGCCCCCTCGAAGACCCGCCGGCCGGCGAAAACCCATCGGCGGGACTGCCTGAACAGAGCCGCGGTACCGCGACGCTCATCGCAACGAGCCGGCCCACCGCGGCCGCTGCGGAGCCGGCGGCAGAGAAGCGAAGCTGGTTCCAGCGGCTCAAGGACGGCCTGACCAAGACCTCGTCGCGGCTTACCGACGGCATCACAAGTCTCTTCACCAAGCGGAAATTTGATGCCTCGACGCTGGAGGAGCTCGAGGACTTGCTCATTCAGGCGGATCTCGGCGTTGAAACGGCTGCCCGCATCACCGAGACGCTCGCGAAAGGGCGCTACCAAAAAGGCATGTCGCCCGAGGATGTGAGGGCCGTTCTTGCCGCCGAGGTGCAGCGCGTGCTCGCGCCCGTAGCCAAGCCGCTCGTCGTCGACGGCCGTCACAAGCCGCATGTCATTCTGGTGGTCGGCGTCAACGGCGGCGGCAAGACCACGACCATCGGCAAGCTCGCCGAGCGGTTCCGTCGCGCCGGCAAGTCGGTCCTGCTGGCGGCGGGCGACACATTTCGTGCCGCCGCCATCGACCAGCTCAAGGTGTGGGGCCAGCGGTCGGGAGCGCCGGTGGTCTGTCGCCCGGTCGGCTCGGACGCGTCAGGACTTGCCTACGACGCTTTGCGGGAGGCTCAAGCCACGGCCCGTGACGTGCTCATCATCGACACTGCTGGTCGGTTGCAGAACAAGCAGGCGCTGATGGACGAGCTTGAAAAGGTCGTTCGTGTCATCCGCAAACTCGATCCCACCGCCCCGCACGACGTCATCCTCGTGCTTGACGCCACCACCGGCCAGAACGCCCTCTCCCAGGTGGAGATTTTCCGCGAACGCGCCGGGGTAACGGGCCTCGTCATGACCAAGCTCGACGGCACCGCGCGGGGCGGCATTCTCGTCGCGATCGCGGCAAAGTATGGCATTCCGGTGCACGCCATCGGTGTCGGGGAGGGCATCGACGACCTGCAACCTTTCGATGCGGGCGAGTTCGCGCGGGCTCTTGCGGGTGACTGAACAGTGATTATATTCACCGAAACACAAGCCGGAGAAACTATCCTGGCGTCGGGAGGTTGAAGTCCGTCCAGATGAGCATGGCGCGTTCAACAAGAGGAAAGTGGTATCCGTTCAATGGCGAGCAGACGCTCAACATTCTGAGCGAGATGGGCCCCATCTGCACGATGTTCGTCGTGAACTTCGTCTATGGGGTCGAGGCCGGCGTCTGGTCGCTGGTGGGAACCACGGCGCTGGCGCTGGCAGCGTCGCTCATCGTGCTGCGCCGGCCGCCGATCATGCCGTTCATCGCGGGCGCGGTCACCATCACGTTCGGCGCGCTGACCCTGTTCACGGGCGACCCGATGTGGGTCCAGCTCAAGGTGACGATCTTCAACGCTCTGGTTGCCGCCGGGCTCTACGTCGGCTTGATGCGTCGCAAATACTTCTTCGAATTCGTGTTCGGAAAGACCTTCAATTATTCCGAGCAAGGATGGTATCTGCTGACACGCAACGTGGCGATTTTCTTTCTCATTACGGCCATCGCCAACGAGGCCGTGCGTCTCGGCTTTTCGACCGCCGCCATTCCCTGCCCGAAGTCCTGGCACTGGCTGATGAAGAAGCCGGTGCTCAACGGGCTCGACGTGTGGATGATCTTCAAGCTGTTCATCGTCATGCCGCTGACGTCCATCTATCTCGTCTGGCAGATCCGTCTCATGCAGCGCTATCGCTTGCCGGAGCGAAAGGGACCGTGAGCCGGCGGGGGCCGGCCGCGATGAGCCGTCACGCCCCGCCCACCGCTTGGTTTGCCGTTCCACCGCGCAATCCTCATGAGGCGGCTTACATGTGTTGCATTCACGGCGCTTCGCGGGAGTATCCCTGCGGAGACCGTGCGGTGTGGTGAGGAGATCTTGGACAATGACCAGCATGGACGAGCGGGTGCCAGTGCGACACACTGAAGACGCAGCACGACAGCAGCGGCTGCGGCTCGTGATTGACCTCGCACCTCTGCTCGTCTTTTTCGCCGCCTACATGACCGCGGGGATCTTCTGGGCTACGGGCGTGCTGATGCTGGCGGCGGTCATCTCCATGGCCGCTTCGAAGTTTCTGCTCAATCACGTGTCACCGGCACTGCTCGTCTCGACGGCGCTCATCGTGGCGTTCGGCGCCCTGACGCTCTGGCTGAGCGACCCGCGGTTCATAAAGATGAAGCCGACGCTCATCTACCTTTTGTTCGCCGCCGCGCTTGTCGCCGGCTTGTTCTGGCGCAAACCGGTGCTGCAACTGTTGATGGGCGAAGCCCTTCGGCTGACGGAGCGCGGCTGGACTGTCCTCTCGTTCCGCTGGGCAGTCTTTTTCGCAGGCCTTGCGCTCTTGAACGAGGTCGTCTGGCGCAACTTCAGCGAGACGACCTGGGCCACGTTGAAGGTTTTCGGATTTCTTCCGCTGACCCTTTTATTTGTGCTCCTGCATATTGGATTCATTCAAAGACATCAGCAGCCTGAGGCCCGCGATGAACGGTAATGGGCACGAAATGACCGTCACACGCGGAAGCTGCAGAGATTAAGTGCCCGATGACGCGCTATGCGTTCGCCGGATGAGAAAAGCTGCTTATTCGCGGTTATGGCTGGACGGTCATTTTGCTCTGGCCTAGGATCAATTTCCTTCGGATAAAAAAAGAAGCTCGCGCCTGACACCATGGCCTTCGATGACCAGTCCCGTGATCCAATGACGAACAAGAAAATGGACACCAGCAAGGACGCAGCCGTGGCCCGGCTCGACCGCTCGCCGATCCATTTGTTGCACCGGGTCGGGCAGTGTGCCGGCGACGTGTTCGCCGCCGAGATCGGCGAGACCAACCTCACCCCGCGCCAGTACGCAGTGCTGGTCGCCGTGTCTCTCAACGAAGGCTTAAGTCAGACAGACCTCGTCGAGCAGACCGGCATCGACCGTTCAACGCTTGCCGACATCGTGCGCCGGATGCTGAAGAAGGGGCTGCTCCAGCGTCGCCGCACGAAAGAGGATGCGCGGGCCTATGCCGTGAGGCTGACGGAAGAAGGCTGGCGTGTTCTGCGGGCCGCCGAACCGGTGGTGCGTAAGGTCGACGACCGTATCCTTTCGGCGTTGCCGCCGAAGCAACGTGAGCAGCTCATGATCGATCTGCAGATGATCGTGGAGTCGCTCAATCAAGGCGCGGCGCCTGGAAAACGAAGCTGACGGCGACCTTGCCGTCACGGACGCGCAAGGCGAGTGACGGGGCCCCGATCGCACGCGAATGGCGGCGCACCCCACGATGTCGCGGGGGCCGCCGCCTTCTGTCACGAACCCTGCCCAACAGGCGGGGCTAGGCGGCCTTTCGCATCAGGTTTCGATTGATGAGACTTTCTGCGATCTGCACCGCATTGAGGGCCGCGCCTTTCAGCAGATTGTCCGAGACGATCCACATGGCGAGCCCGTTCTCCACCGTGGTGTCCTCGCGAATCCGCGAGACGAAGGTGGCGAACTCCCCCGCCGCCTCGACCGGCGTCACGTAGCCGCCCGGCTCGCGCTTGTCGACCACCATGAGCCCGGGCGCCTCGCGCAGGATGGCCCGACACTCCTCGACGGTCATCGGCTTCTCGAGCTCCAGATTGACCGCCTCGGAGTGGCCGACGAAAACGGGCACGCGCACGCATGTCGCCGTGACCTTGATCCTCGGATCGAGGATTTTCTTGGTCTCGGCCAGCATTTTCCATTCCTCCTTCGTGTAGCCGTCCTCCATGAAGACGTCGATGTGAGGAATGCAGTTGAAGGCGATCTGCTTCGGAAACTTCTTCGGCTCGACCTCCTGGCCGGGCACATACTTGCCCTTGGTCTGCGCCCAGAGCTCGTCCATGGCCTCCTTGCCGGCTCCCGAGACGGACTGATACGTGGACACGACGACGCGCTTGATGGTCGCGACGTCGTGGATCGGTTTCAAGGCCACCACCATCTGCGCCGTCGAGCAATTCGGATTGGCAATGATGTTCTTGCGGGTTGGCCGCCGCATGTAGGCCTCGAGGACGTCCGCGTTGACCTCGGGCACCACGAGCGGAACGTCCTGGTCATACCGCCAGGCCGAGGAATTATCGATCACCAGACAACCGGTCGCGCCGATCCTCGGGCTGTACTCCTTGGACGGGCCCGAGCCGGCGCTCATCAAGCACAGATCGACTTTCGAGAAGTCGAAGGTCGCCAGATCCTGGCATTTGAGGGTCTTCTCGCCGAAGGAGACCTCGGTGCCGATCGAGCGGCGCGAGGCAATCGCATAGACCTCGTCCGCCGGAAACTCCCGCTCAGCGAGGACGTTCAACATCTCCCGGCCCACGTTTCCCGTGGCGCCCACTACTGCGACCTTGTAGCCCATGTCCTTCGGCTCTCGAGCGAAAGACCCGCGGCGCCCATCGCCGCTCGAGTCACGTCTCCTATGTCCTTCGCGAAGCGCTCAGATAAGCGCGAACCGCGGCTCGGACAAGCGGAAAGCCGGTTGGACCGCAAGATTTCCCTGCCCGACCGGCCTCTTCCGCCCTCGGCCCAGGCCGAAACGTCGCGCCCCATTCGTTGCTCATGCGCCACGCTCAGGTCATCATCCCCGGCAAAGTTGCCGCAGTCCGCAAGCGCGGACACGGGAATGCCTTATTCCGGCCCTTACTGCCCCCCGCGCTTCGTCGGGACCCGGAGCCGCTCGGGAGCTGGAAAGCTTGGGATGCGAGCGCGCCAGAGCGCCGCCCGGCCGCACACGCTTGAGTTCAACCGGAATGATCGACATTTGCAGAAAGGCTAGGGGATCAATGAAAGCGATGGCGTCAAAGCAGGCGAGCTTCAGAGGCCTTGCCGGCGCAGCGGGCACCATGGCGCTGGCGGCTGGCCTTGCGCTTGGCGCGGCGGGCGGAGCCTTCGCCCAGCAGAAGAAGGACGCAGGCAAGTCGGCGCCGGCCGCGGCGCCCGCTGCCGCAGCGCCGGCCGCCGCGGCTCAGGCTGAGCCCGTGATGTGGGTCAAGCTATGCGAGAAGGCTCCTGTCCTCACGAAGGACAAAGACGGCAAGGAGGTGCGCGCCGAGCGCGGCATCTGCCTCACGCACCACGAGCGTCTCGACGGCAACACCGGCATGGTCCTGGTGTCGGCCGCAATTCGGCAGGTCGAGGCGCAGGAGAAGCAGCATCTGATGGTGATGGTGCCGCTCGGGATGGCGCTGCAGCCGGGACTGCGCGCCACCCTCTATAACAAGGAACTGTGGGAAAAAGCGCAGAGGAACGAGAAGGTCGACGACGCCAAGCTGTCGCCGATCAAGCTCAACTTCTCACTGTGCCATCCTGCAGGCTGCACCGCTGAAATCGAACTCACCAAGGAGATCATGGATCAGCTGCGCAGCAATGCGGGCATGATGATCTTTGCGATCAACGCCAACGGCCAGGTCATCGCGTTCCCTGTCCCGCTGTCCGGCTTTGCCAAGGCGCTCGACGGTGCGCCTGCCGACAACGCCGAGTACAGCAAGCAGCGCCGCGTCCTGATGGAGCAGATCGCGCAGAACCAGAAAGCCGCCTATGAGGCGTGGCAAAAGAAGCAGCAAGAGCAGCATAATGCGGGTGCCGCACCCGCCGCTCCGGAAAAGAAGAAATAGCCCGGCGCCCGGCCTAAAGTCACCGGCAGTCGCGACACTGGCCACGGGCACAACCCGTGGCCATTTTTTTGGCCCTTGCCCTCTCTTGCTCCGCGACGGTTGTTGGTTCCGACGCCCGCGAGGTCGCCGTCCCCTCCGAGGAGAGCCGCCCGAGCCGCGCCGGCGGCAGTCCTCGCTTCGTCTCCTCAGTGCGCTTGAACGTAAGTCGCCCGGTAGCGGCCGTTCTCTTCGACGAAGAGCTCGCTCACCTGCGGATGACGCAGCGGTGCGCCGCTGTCGTCGGTAAACGGCTCGAACAGCCACGGTCCCTGAAAGA
>CAYWBX010000040.1:0-9831 GCA_964456015.1 uncultured Hyphomicrobiaceae bacterium
GGCTCGGACGCTTCGGATCTTCCCCGCGCTCATCGTCTGCGTCCTGGCGACGGCCTTGCTGCTCGGTCCCTGGGTCACGGCGCTGCCCGTCGGCCAGTACCTGACGGATGGCGGCGTCCTTGCCTACATCGTGCGCACGCTGTCGCTCTCGACGGGCTCCGCGCCGCTGCCGGGCGTGTTCGCCGACCTGCCGGTCGCCAATGCCGTCAACCTGTCGCTGTGGACGCTCAAGTATGAAGTTGCCTGCTACATTCTGCTGGCGCTCTTCGGGATCGCATTCCTGAAGCTCGAGCGTCTGCGCCCTGTGCTGGTCATGCTGCTGGCCCTCGTCGTGATCCTCGCCTTCGCCGGCAGCATCCGGCCGGTCGAGCCGCTCTCGGGTCAGGGCAGCCTGCGTTACTTCATCGTCTTCTTCTTCCTTGGCACGCTCGCCTATCTGGCGCGGGAGGTTCTGATAATCTCCTGGCTTGGGCTGCCGCCGCTCTTCGCTCTCTTCGTGATCGCCATCGGCACGCCGTTCGCCGAACTTGCGAGCTCCCTCTTCCTCGGCTACGCCACGCTCTGCGTCGCAGCGCTCCCCCTGTCCCGCGTCCGCCGTTTCACCAATAGCCAAGACTACTCCTACGGCGTCTATATCCTGCATGGGCCCATCCAGCAGCTCCTCATCACCATGATGCCCGGCATTGGACCCGTAACGCTCACGGTCTTCGCGCTCCTTGTCACGCTGCCGCTTTCGGCACTCTCCTGGAACGTCGTCGAGCGGCCTGCCATTCGGCGGCGTCAGGCGCTCATCGCATGGATCGAAACAATGGCACGAGGGCTGCGCGGCTGGCGCCGGTTGTCCTCGCTGCCTTGGGCGGCGCGCGGATCCGCCGCGGGACCGGACAGAGCAGGAACAGCGCCCGCCATCGTGGCGCCAAGCATCCATTCGAAGGGGCGCGTCGCACATCAGTTCGCGCAACCGATCCCCGGCGGATTCCGCCGCTAGCTGAGTTGGCGGGGCTCGCGTCCGGGCCCGAGGCCGCTCACCCTCGCGGCAGCGTGCCCATGGCCTTGGCGATGATCGTCAGCATGATTTCGTCGGCGCCGCCGCCGATGGAGGTGAGCCGCCCGTCGCGGAACATGCGCGCCGCCGGGCTCTCCCACAGATAGCCGGCTCCGCCCCAGTACTGCAGGCAGGCATCCGTCACCTCGCGCGTGACGCGGCCGGCTTTGAGCTTGACCATCGAGGCGAGCATGGTGACGTCCTCGCCCGCAATCAGCGCCTCGGCGGCGCGATAGGTCATGGCGCGCAGCGCCTCGACCTCGGTCTTGAGCTCAGCCAGCCGGAAGTGGACGACCTGATTGTCGAGGATCGGCTTGCCGAAAGCGTGCCGCTCGCGGGTGTAAGCGATGGTGCGATCGATGATGCGGTCGAGCATTCCGCCCTTGTTGGCGCCGGCCCACAACCGCTCCTCCTGGAACTGCTCCATCTGGTAGATGAAGCCGCGCCCCTCCTCGCCGATGCGATAGCGTTTGGGCACGCGCACGTCGTCGAAGAAGACCTGCGCCGTATCCGATGCCCACATGCCGAGCTTCTCGAGCTTCCTTGCCACCTGCACACCCTTGGTCTTCATCGGCACGCAGATCAGCGACTTGTTCTTGTGCGGGCCGCCCTCGCCCGAGGTGTTGGCAAGGAGGCACATCCAGTCGGCCTGCGTGCCGTTCGTCGTCCACATCTTGCCGCCGTTGATGATGTAATCGCCGCCGTCGGAGCGCGCCGTCGTCTTGATCGAGGCGACGTCGGAACCAGCACCCGTCTCGGACACGCCGAGACAGGCAACCAACTCGCCCGCGATCGAGGGCGCCAGGAACTCGCGGCGGAGCGCGTCCGAGCCATGGCGCGCGAGGGCGGGCGTCGCCATGTCGGTCTGCACGCCGATGGCCATCGGAATCGCTGCGCAGTCGATCCGACCGAGCGTCTCGGCGAAGGCAAGCGTGTAGGAATAATCGAGCCCCTGGCCGCCGTAGGCAGTGGGCTTCGTCAGGCCGAGGAACCCGAGGCGGCCGAGCTTGCGGAACACCTCGTGGGCCGGAAAAATCTGCGCCTTCTCCCAGAGATCGACGTGCGGATTGATCTCGCTGTCGATGAAGCGGGCAAGCGTTTCGCGCAGCTCGCGGTGCTCGGGTCCGAACAGCATGGGGCACTCCCTCAGGCGAATGATCGCGCGAGGCTAGCACGGGCGGCGAGGCCGCAACGAGGCGCCGCGTCAGTCGGGGCGCCGCATCTCGTGCTCGGCGATGGCACGCCGGATGACGGCCTCCTCGTCGGCCTCGGACAGGCGTGTCAACGCAGCCTCGCGGCGACGGGAGGGCGGAGCCTGAAACCAGGGCACCGAGAAAGACGACGGCCCGCCTTCCGCACCAGCGAGACGGCGGGGACCCGGCGCCGGCGGTGGGACTGGCGCCGGTTCGGGCACGGGCTCACCCGGACGCACCGTTCCGTAGTTCGGGCTCCAGGGTTCGCGCGGATCATCGGGCTCGGGGCGCCGATAGCGGGGCGCGAGCTGCGCCGGCAGGCCGTCGTCTTCGATCTCGACGCGGGCGGACCAAGCGGATTGACGGTCGGGTGGCGGCATGGGACCGGCCAGCCTGTCGCCCGGATATGGCGATTTGTTCGCGGCGCAACCAGCGGCAATGAGTGCGAAGCCAAGCACGGCAAGGCGCGCGGCTGGCAGCACGAGAACGGGTGCGCTTTCGCGCGAACGCACGGGGGACATGGGAGACGCCTCACTGACGCAACGACGCGACGGAACAGGCGTCAGTGTGCAACGCCAAGGCTAAGAATCTCCTAATAGGCGTGCAGAATTGACGCGGAGAAGTCCGGCGCGTCGCCGCCCCGACGGTGATCCGGCGGCCTTGCATGTCGCGCTTCGTCCAACGCTCCGGGAATTGACAAACGGCGCTCGGGACCGCCGACTATTCGCGCGACGCTCGCCGGAGGAGGACCGACATCATGGCCACGACCACTGCGCAAACCGGACGGCCGCTGCCGGCGGCGCTGAGCCTTGCCGGAAAGACCGTTCTGGTGACGGGTGCTGCAAGCGGCATCGGGCGGGCAACGGCCAAGGCCGCGGCGGAGCTCGGCGCGAGGCTCCTCGTCACGGATCGGGCACCGCTGAAGGACGTCGCCGCCGAGGCTGAGGCTCTCGGCGCATCGGTCAAATGCCTCGAAGGCGATCTTACCGAGGCAGGCTTCATCGAAAGGCTCATCGCGGCTGGACCGATCGACGCCTGCGCCCACTGCGCCGGCATCCTGGGCCGCACGCCGCTGCACAAGGCGCCGTCGCCGCGCGAGCGCTTTCACCAAACCATGGACGTCAACGTGCGCGTCCCGATCGACCTCGGTCTCGCGCTCACGGAGCACATGGCGGCGCGCGGCGGCGGCGCGATCGTCATGATCGGGTCCGTCGCGGGCCGCACAGGCGGAACCTCGACGCAGACGCCGCTCGATTATTCGGCCTCGAAAGGCGCGGTGCACGTGGTCGTCCGGTGGCTGTCGCGCAATGCGGTCGGTCGGGGCGTGCTCATCAACGGCGTCGCTCCAGGACCGGTCAGAACGCCTATGACGAGCGATTCGACGATCGATCCCAAGGCGCTGCCGAGGGGACGCATGGGCGAGCCCGAGGAGATCGCGTGGATGATCATGATGCTGCTGACGCCTGCCGCGAGCTATGTCTCGGGCGCCATCCTCGACGTCAACGGCGGCTCCTACGTCGGCTGACAACGATCCCCCCTCAGGCTTCTCTCGCTCATGAGCTGGCTCGGACACATTCCGCGAATGCGCGAGGAACGCCACTACGGCGGGCGCCTCGTCACCTGCTTTGCCGAGCGCCCGGGCAGCGTTCCTGCGATGCTCGCCGAGGCCGAACTTCGCAATCCGCGGGGCGAGGCCGTGGTCGACGGCGAGCGCCGGCTCGACTGGGCATCGCTCGCGGCTTTGGTCGCGCGGACGGCGGGCGGCCTGAAGCGGCTTGGCGTCGCGACCGGCGACCGGGTGGCGTTGCTTATGCCGAACCGTCTCGAATTCGTCATCTCGCTCCACGCCGTGCTTCGGCTCGGCGCGATTGCGGTGCCGCTCAACATCCGGGAGGAACGGCCGGAGCTCGCTTACATTCTCGCCAACTGCGGCGCCAAGGCCGCGATTTACGCGCCGGAGCTCGCCGCAAAGCTGCCCTTAAGGGATGAGTCACCCTCCCTCGCTCTCCGGATCGCGCTTGAACGGGCGGACGGTGCAAGCCTCGTGTTCGATGGTCTCACCTCGGCCGATCCGGTCCCGGCCAAGGACATCGCCGAGGAACAGGTCGCGGCGATCCTCTACACGTCCGGAACCACCGGGCGGCCGAAAGGCGCCATGCTCACGCACTTCTCGCTTGTGCACGCGGCCCTCATCTACGAGGCGTGCATGGGTCTTGGCGCAGCGGACCGCTCGGTCGTGACCGTGCCGCTCAGCCACGTGACCGGCCTCACCGCCGCGCTCGCCGCCATGCTCCGCGTCGCCGGCACGCTCATCATCGCGCCGCCGTTCAAGGCCGAAACGTTCCTGGCGCTCGCCGCGCGCGAGCGCATGACGCACACGGTGATGGTGCCGGCAATGTATAGCCTCTGCCTGATGAGCCCCTCGTTTGCCGCCGTTAATCTGTCGCGATGGCGTATCGGCGGCTATGGCGGAGCGCCGATGCCGGAGGCGGCGATCCGCGCGCTTGCCGAACGCCTGCCGGGCCTCAAGCTCATGAACGCCTACGGCTCGACCGAGACGACGGGTCCGGTGGTGCTGATGCCGCCGGCGCAGAGCCTCGCGCGGCGCCACGCCGTCGGGCGCGCCGTGCCAGTCGCCGACGTGCGCATCATGGACGACGACGGCCGCGAGGTGCCTGCCGGCGAGGCGGGCGAGATCTGGCTCAAGGCACCGAACGTCGTGCCCGGCTACTGGCAGAATGAGGCGGCGACGGCAGAAAGTTTCGTTGCCGGTTACTGGCGGTCCGGAGATATCGGCGCGAAGGACCAGGATGGCTATCTCACGCTCCTCGACCGCAAGAAGGACATGATCAATCGTGGCGGCTTCAAGATCTACTCCGTCGAGGTCGAGAACGTGTTGGCGGCTCACCCGGCCATCGCGGAGGCGGCCGTCGTCGGCCGCCCGTGCCCCGTGCTCGGCGAGCGCGTTCACGCGGTGCTCGTCCCGAAGCCAGGCGTCGCGGCCCCTGACGGTGCGGATCTTGCCGACTACTGCCGGGGCAAGCTCGCGGACTACAAGGTGCCGGAAACGTTCGCGTTCCTGGCGGAGCCGCTGCCGCGTAATGCCAACGGCAAGGTGTTGAAGCGGCAGTTGCGAGAGATGGCGGTCAAGGGCTGATTCGCACCCTAACCCGGTTGAGGCCGTTTCAAGGGTTGTCGTCGACCGCGGTGCGGCGGTCCGTCAGAGGCTCTCTCGATCCAGGCCGAGCGTCTTTCCGCGTCTCGTTTCGCGATGCCGGCGATGGTGGCGACGATGATGTTTCGCCCCCCGGCGCCTGCTCGTTCCGGCGAGCCACGGCGAGCGCGGCACCCTACCAGAGGTTGGCCGGGACAATGCCGCCGGCGGGCGTTCGCGCCCAAGGCCGGTTCCCGCGCAGGTCCGCGACCGAAACGACAACAGCGCGGAGGTGACCGGCGTCTTGCGCACGTTCGAAGCGGATGGCGTGGGCTCCCTTCGCCGCGAGCATCGCGGCCGTCACCACTAGGGAAGGGCTGCAGGACGCCGCGATACGATCGAGCGAAGGATCCAACGCCACGATGACGTCGGCACTGGCGCAATCGTCGGCGAGCGCGGCGGCATGACCGGCGATCGCGATCCGGGCCGGCCCGGCGCGCACGGCGCAGCCGGACCAGTCGCAACGGAAACCTTTGCCCGCCGCGACCTCGGTCAGACCGCGGCCGTCGCCGTCGTGCTCTAGAATGCGGGCAAGGTCGAACGACGACCCACGCGGCGAGAGGGCGGAGAGGCGTCCGTCGGCGCCGCGCACGGCAACGAGACCATCGCGGCCGATGTAAAGGTCTGGGACCCAGCGCAGTGGCGCGACCGCGAGTCCAGCCAAAACCACGATCACTCCGGCGAGGCGCCAGCGTCCGCGCCAGAGCGTGAGCCACAGGCCCCCCGCCACCATCAGACCGAATGCGAAGGATGGGATCTCGGGGACGCGGCCAACGGCGCCCGGCAAAGCGGCGACTTTGTAGGCGCACCAGGTCATCGCCTCGATGCCCAACCCCATCGCGGCGAGCGGGAAGGCCTCGAGCCGCAGCGGCATGACGAGGATCGTGAGCAACGCCGCCGGCATGATGAGGAGATTGCAAATGGGGATCGCCAGCAGATTGGCGAGCATCGCGTACTGCTGGCTCTTGTGAAAGTGATACGCCGCAACCGGGGCGACGGCGAGACTTGCAATGAGCGTCGAGAGCAGGATGCCGCCGATGAGGTGCACCAAGCGACGCGGGATGCCCGGACCGTGCCCCTGCTCTCCCGCCTGCCGGAGCTCACGCTCGCGAATCAGCTCATAGCCCGATACGAGGGCCGTCACGGCGGCAAACGACATCTGAAAGCCGGGGTCGATCAGGCTTTCGGGATAAAGAACGAGAATGGCGATCGCCGCCAAGGCCACGTTGCGCAAGGCAACCGCCGGCCGGTCGAGGAGGACGGCGAGGAACATGATCGAGATCATGATGTAGGAGCGCACGGTCGGATAGGACGCGCCCGAGATCAGCAGGTAGCCGAACGCCGCGAGCGCAGCCGCGCCGGCTGCCCACTTCTTGATCGGAAAGCTGAGTGCGATGGCGGGTGAGAGCGTCAACAGAACGCGCACCGTCAGGAAGGCGGCGCCGGCCATGATCGCCATGTGCAGCCCGGAGATCGAGAGGATGTGCAGGAGACCCGAGTCGCGATAGGCGTCGTTGGTGGCGTCGGAGATGCCGCCGCGCTCGCCCGTGACGAGCGCGTTGGCGATCGCGCCGGCCTCCCCGGGAAGCGCGGCGGTGATACGCTGGCCGATCGCCTGGCGCAGGCGCTCGACCGGTACGCGCCAGGCAAGATCGAGAGGCATTGGCTGGTCGATTGCGATCCGATCGGCCGTCGCGCGCGCAAATCCGACCCCGCCGAGCCCTTGGAACCAGGCCGAGCGCGCGAAATCGAAGCCGCCGGGAAGCGCCGGGGCCGCCGGCGGCGACAGCGCGGTGCTGATGCGCACCGGGTCACCGGGCCGCAAGGCCGGATCGGCGGCCGCCAGGCGGATGCGCACGCGCTCGGGAGTCGCGCCAGCATCGCGCCCCTCGATCCCGGCCACGCGCAGCGTGACGCGTTGGCCGCGCTCGGGGCGCGGCTCGACCAGCTCCACCCAGCCGGTGACGACCGCCACCCTGACGTGAGCCTCGATCACCGGCGCTGCGACGCGTTCGGTACGGACCTTGGCCGCGAGCGCGCCCAGCGCCAGGGCGAGCAAAGCGCCGGTCACGAGCACGGCCGCGACCGTTTCGCGCCACAGGACCGCGAGCAGCCCCGCCGCCAGCGTCGCGAGCGCCAGAACTCGGAGCGACGGTTCGGCGGGCAGTGCGAAGTAAAGCGCGATACCGGCGCCGAACATTACCGGGGTCCACAGAAACCAGCGATCCTGCTCCGCCTCGACGGCGCGCTGGAACGCGGCGGAGAGCCGCCATGGACAGGAAAGCTTCCGCCGATTTGTCCCCGCCGCCGTCATCGCCCATTCCGCGGACCGGCCGCGCGGCCCGTCCCACCCGAGACCACAGCATGGGAGCACGATGGTAGGACGCGGGGCAAGACCGCGCTCTCAGCCGCTCTGGCAAACGGCCGGCGCCGGTCAACTGCGTAACATGGACCAGCAGAAACACGCGGCGCCGCACCTCTCGCGAGATGCAGCGCCGGGTAAGACGATGTACGACCGAGCGTTGCTACTTCTTCGCCGGGACGGCCGGTGCAGCCGCCGTGGCGGCCGGCGGGGTGTTCTCCTCGACTGTCCGCACCACGCTCGAGGTCGGTCGGTCGCTGACGGCGCTCGCCGGGCCCTTGAGCTGAGCGACGACGAGGGCGTCGTACTCAGAGATGGACGGTACCGTGCTCTTGGCCTTGACCTGCACGACGCGATAGCCGCCCGCCTTGAGCTGCTTCAACAGCTCGGGGATCTGACCGGCTGTGCTCCTCTGGAAGTCGTGCATGAGCAAAATGCCCTTGCCGCGCTTCGCGAGCTTCTGCATCACCGACGGGACGAGCTTGTCCGAGCTTTTCGTGAACTTGAAGTCGAAGCTGTCGATGTCCGTCGACCAGATGCCGAGATTGCGCTCGCCGGAATACTTCACAAGCTCGACCGGGTGCTTGAGGCTCGGAAAGCGCACGAACGCCGCCGTCTGATCGCCGATCGCGCGGCGGACGGCGCTGATACCCATTTCGATCTCTTCCTTGCCCTTGGCGAGCGGCATCTTGCCGAGATCCTTCGGATGCGACCAGGTGTGGGTGCCGACGGTGTGGCCGCGGGCGGCGACCTCCTTCAGGATCTCGGGATAGTAGGTCGCGTGCTTGCCTATGGCGAAGAAGATCGCCTTCGTGCAGTGGGCGTCGAGCGCCGCCAGCACCTGCTGAGTCGTGCCCTGCCAGGGACCATCGTCGAACGTCAGAACCACCTCGCCGTTGCGCAGGAAGTCATGCTGGTTGAAGTGCTCCGCACCAAACCCCGGACCACCGGTGGTATCGATCTCCACCACCCTGCCGACGCCCAAGGCGTTAGGGTTGCCCGGACAAGTCGCCTGGGCGAACGCAGACGTGGCGACAACGCCGCCAACAAAGAGACCCAACGCACGCGCCAGCTGGGACAGATTGAGCATCATCGGGCAAGGCCTTTGTTCGGGATCCGGAAGCATACGCCGCCCGGTCGCACACCGGGGCGACTCGATCAAATGAATAGCACGTTTGGGCCAGCGCCGCCCGGTCACAAGGGCGCCGGGCGCAATCGCACACATTCTCCTGCCGCGGCTGTGTCGCAACCGCAACCGGCCCCACTCAGCGGCTGGGGATGGCTTGGCCGCGGCCCGATTGCCGCCGCAGGCTGGATGCTATAGTTGCACATCATGCCTACGAATCGAAAACAGACCGGGAACGCACCGCACGACGCCGACGTGCCGTTCGACCTGCCGGAAGCCCCTGGGCGTGAAACGCAGTCAGCTGCGCGAGGCCAGCCGCGGGGGTCGATCTCGGAGCGGGCGATGCGGCCGGCCTCGCCGGCCTACCTCGACGGTCTCAACGCCGAGCAACGGCAGGCGGTGGAAGCCCTCGAGGGGCCGGTGCTGGTGCTCGCCGGCGCAGGCACGGGCAAGACGCGGGTTCTGACGACGCGCATCGCCCACATACTTGCCACCGGCCGCGCCTTCCCGTCGCAGGTGCTTGCCGTCACCTTCACCAACAAGGCGGCGCGCGAGATGCGCGAGCGCGTTGGCGATCTCGTCGGCGGCGTTGTCGAGGGCATGGGCTGGCTCGGCACGTTCCATTCGATCGGCGCCAGGATCCTTCGCCGCCATAACGAGCTCGTCGGCCTCCAGTCGGGTTTCACCATTGTCGACGTCGATGACCAGATCCGGCTGCTCAAGCAGGTGATCGAGGCCGCCAACCTCGATAAGGACCGCTGGCCGGCGCGCCAGCTCGCGGCGCTGATCGACGGCTGGAAAAATCGGGGGCTCACGCCG
Organism: uncultured Hyphomicrobiaceae bacterium; assembly: GCA_964456015.1. Lineage (GTDB taxonomy): Bacteria > Pseudomonadota > Alphaproteobacteria > Rhizobiales > Hyphomicrobiaceae. The sequence continues at coordinate 9,760 of CAYWBX010000040.1, forward strand.
GAGAAAGTGCCGAAGGGCGAGGCGGTTGCCTTCGCCAACGGCCGCGGCGCATCCCTCTACGCCGACTACCAG
>CAYWBX010000040.1:9841-11018 GCA_964456015.1 uncultured Hyphomicrobiaceae bacterium
GAAGCGGCTCAAGGAGCTAAACGCGGCGGATTTCGGCGATCTTCTGCTCGAATGCATCCGCCTCTTCACCGAGCATCCGGACGTGCTCGCCGACTATCACCGGCGCTTTCGCTACATCCTGGTTGACGAGTATCAGGATACCAACGTCGCGCAGTACCTTTGGCTCAGGCTTCTCGCGCAAGGCGCGCCCAACATCTGCTGCGTCGGGGACGAGGACCAGTCGATCTACGGCTGGCGCGGCGCGGAGGTCGATAACATCCTGCGCTTCGAGAAGGACTTCCCCGGTGCCGTCGTGATCCGGCTCGAGCGCAACTACCGCTCGACGGGCCACATCCTCGCGGCCGCCGCGGGGCTCATCGCCCACAACACCGGCCGTCTCGGCAAGACGCTCTTCACGGACGACGATCTTGGCAAGAAGATCGCCATTCTCGGCGTCTGGGATGACGAGGAGGAAGCGCGCGCGATCGGCGAGGAGATCGAGCGCCTGGCGAAGCGCGGCCACCGGCTCAACCAGATCGCGATCCTGGTGCGGGCCTCCTTCCAGATGCGTGTCTTCGAGGACCGCTTCATCACGCTCGGGCTTCCCTATCGCGTGATTGGCGGCCCGCGCTTCTACGAGCGCCAGGAAATCAAAGACGCCATCGCGTACCTGGAAGTCACGCACAATCCCGCGAACGACCTGAAGTTCGAGCGCATCATCAACGTGCCGAAGCGCGGGCTCGGCGATGCCACGATCAAGCAGATCCATGACCTCGCGCGCGCCGGCAGCATCCCAATGTTCGAGGCGGCGCGCCAGCTTGCCGAAAGCGATGAGTTGAAGCCCAAGGCGCGGCGCGCACTCGGCGATCTCGTCGCGGCCTTTCTGCACTGGCGCGGGCAAGGTGAGGGCATGAAGCATACCGAGCTCGCCGAGCTGATCCTCGACGAGAGCGGCTACACGGCGATGTGGCAGGCGGACAAGAGCCCGCAGGCCCAATCCCGGCTCGAAAACCTCAAGGAGCTGATCCGCTTCATGCACGAGTTCGAGACCCTTGGCGGCTTCCTCGAGCACGTGGCGCTGGTCATGGACGCCGAGCAGGGCGATGACGGCGATCGCGTGTCGCTGATGACGCTGCACGCCGCCAAAGGGCTCGAGTTCGAGACGGTATTTCTTCCGGGCTGGGAGGAGGGGCTATTC
>CAYWBX010000041.1:0-5923 GCA_964456015.1 uncultured Hyphomicrobiaceae bacterium
GATCAGATCAACCAACGCCCGCAGCAGCGTCGATTTTCCGGTGCCGGCGCGACCCGTTATGAAGAGATGACCATCGCCCTCGCGCAGATAGCTCAGCGCCGCGGAATACTCTGCGGTGGGCTCGACGCCGCGCGGCCAAGCTGTCTGGACGCCGGACGTCCCGCCCGCGAGCGGTGCGGCGACCGGTTCCGGCTCAGCTGTCGGACGCTTGGCGGACACGCGCTGCTCCTGCTGCGTTTCTGCGCGTGGTAGCGATGCGGAGCAAGGCTGTCAAAGCGCGGACGGGCTCAGTACCGGTCTTGCGCAGCGCCGTCTCTCGCTTTAGACCAATAAAATTAAGCAAGAAATATGGGCAAAACTCGAAAGGCACGCCGGTCAATGGCAACCCACAAGCTGCTCCTTCTTCCAGGCGATGGCATCGGTCCGGAGGTGATGGCCGAAGTCGAGCGGGTGCTCGCCTTTCTCAACAAGAAGTCCGGCGCGAAGTTCGTCACCGACACCGACCTCGTCGGCGGCGCCTCAATCGACAAGCACGGCGTTCCTGTGACGGATGCGGTGGTGGCCAAGGCCAAGGCGGCCGATGCGGTGATCTTCGGGTCCGTGGGCGGTCCGAAGTGGGACAAGGTCAAGTTCGAGATCCGGCCCGAAGCAGGAATCCTGCGTCTTCGAAAGGAGCTCGATCTTTTCGCCAATCTGCGGCCTGCCATCTGCTATCCGGCGCTCGCGGAGGCATCCAGTCTCAAACGGGAGCTGGTCGAGGGTCTCGACATTCTCATTCTCCGCGAGCTCACGGGCGGGACCTACTTCGGGGAGCCCAAGGAGATCGTGACCCTCGAGGATGGTCAGCAGCGGGCGGTCGATACGACCATCTACACGACGCGGGAAATCGAGCGGATCGCCCGCGTCGCCTTCGACCTCGCGAGAAAGCGGCGAAACAAGGTGCATTCAGCGGAAAAGCGCAATGTGATGGCAACCGGCGTTCTGTGGAACAGGGTGGTCACCGCGCTGCATCAGCGGGAAGCCAAGGATGTGGAGCTGAACCACATTCTCGCGGACGCCTGCGCGATGCAGCTTGTGCGCAATCCCAAACAGTTCGACGTCATTGTTTGCGACAACCTGTTCGGCGACATGCTTTCCGACGAGGCGGCCATGCTGGCGGGTTCGCTCGGGATGCTGCCTTCTGCCGCCCTTGGTGCGCCGGACCCCAAAACCGGCGTAGCGAAGGCGCTCTATGAGCCGATCCACGGTTCGGCGCCCGATATCGCCGGGCAAGGCGTCGCCAATCCGATTGCGCAGATCGGCTCGTTCGCCATGGCGTTGCGGTACTCCTGCAATCTGCCCAAGGAAGCGGACATCATCGAAAAGGCGATCGGCAACACGCTCGCAGCCGGGTATCGCACGGGCGACATCATGCAGCCGAACATGCGCAAAGTCGGCACGGCAGAGATGGGGGCCGCCATCGTGAAGGAGATGGAGCGTCTCGCGGCCTGACGTCCGCTGCCGACGGCGCCTTTGGCCGGCTCGGCGCTTCAACAGGGAAAGGCTAGCTTCTGATGAGGAGCCCATGATAACGCCGGGATTTGATCCAGCGAGTGCCGCGCGCTTCATCGCCGACGCCCACAAGAACCGGGAGCGCTATCAGAATCTGCCCGGCGCGCTGGAGCCGCCGACGATCGCCGATGCCTATACGGTGCAGGAAGAGCTGCGAAAGCTCTGGGAGCCGCTTTATGGTCCGGTGGGCGGATTGAAGATTGCCGTCACGACAAAGGTGATGCAGGAGCTTATGGGCATCAATCATCCCTGCGGCGGGATGATATATTCGCGCAACATCCATGCGTCACCGTACACGCTCAGCCTCGGGCGGCACATGCATGTCGTCGTCGAATTCGAGCTTGCGGTGCGAGTCGGCAGGACATTGGCGCGCAAAGTCTCGCCATGGACGCGCGAAGAGGTGCGCGCCGAGGTCAGCGAGGCCATGGCCGCCTACGAGCTGATCGAGGATCGCCATGCGGTCTACAAGGAGACGAAGCCAACCACGCTGATCGCGGACAACGCCTGGAACGCGGGGATCGTGCTTGGAAAGGCTGTGGCAGTGCCGAAGTCCATGAACCTCGACGGACTTCCGGCGCGCCTGGATATGCCGACGGGAACGCGCGAGGGACGAACAGATGACCCGATGGGTGCCCTCGCCTGGTGCGCTAATCTGGCTGCCGAGCGCGGGCGTCCGCTGGAGGCCGGTCAGGTGGTCATCACAGGCAGCGTCATTCCGACACTGCCGATCGCTGCCGGCGAACGGTTCACGTTTGCAATCGAAGGCATCGGAAGCGCCATTCTCGAGGCCCGCCCATGACATTTCGAAGCGAAGCATGCGGGCATTTCCCCGCAAGACCGCCTCCGAGTTCAATAAAATGCGCGAAAAGCGTGGCAAACCGATCACTTAGAGTGTCATCTTCCGAAAAATTTGGGGTTTTCTCTTTATTGGCGCATTGATTCTCAATACTTAGCTTTTGTGCGGCGGTGTTTTGCCCTGCAGATGAACCGCCTAACCCATCAACCAAACCCAGGAAACGCAAAATGGCAGCAAAAGCAACTTCTAAATCGGCCAAGTCCGCGAAACCCGCGAAGGCCATGACAGTCACGCTCAAGCACATCGGCAATGCATTGGCCGAGCAGCACGAGCTTCCGAAGAAGCAGACAAACGAGGTTCTGGTGCACATGATCGACATGATCACCAACCACCTCAAGAAAGGAGCCCGGATCCGCATCGGTGGGCTCGGCGTGTTGCAGGTCCGGAAGCGGCCGGCCCGCATGGGGCGCAACCCGGCCACGGGCGAGGCCATCAAGATCAAGGCGAGCAAAAAGGTCGCCTTCCGCGCTGCGAAGGAGCTCAAGGAAGCGGTCTGATTTAGGCTCGCGCGTCCCTCTCACCCCGCACTCGGCCGGCGCCGGTGCGGGGTTTCTATTTGCCCGCTCGAACTCGCGGCGCTTTGTTATGCCATCGGGCGTGGTTCATGAGCGGTTAATCGACCTATGCCGGCAGTCAATTCGACTTTCATTCGCTGGCAAATAGCCCGTGCCGTCGGCAAAGTTGTTCGCAACCCATCAGCAAGCATCGAGTTGCGACTGCATCGGCGTTAGCAAACGCCTTACGAATTTCGTGCAATGGTTGTACCCATGCCGATTAGCTCTCTCTGGTTGTCGAAAACCGCCGAGGCGATGTCGCTCTCGCAAGCATGGGGTCAACTGCGCCGATGCGTGTCGTCCGCCGGTTCGGCATCGCAACCCGACTTTACTGGATCGGCTGTCTGAGTGCGATCGCCGTGCTGCTGCTGGTGGGCGCGAGCGTCTACTTCGCCTCGCGCACGTGCCAGGCCTTCAGTGCCTTCCATGTGGGACGGCTGACGGCCTTGGCCAGACTGGCGGAGCTCGAGACGGTGCTCGAGCGGCACCGGCACCTCGTGGATCAAGCAGCCCGCGAGGTGAGCGATGAACGTCTGGCGCAGATCGCCGGAGCGGCAGCCAAACTCGTCGAGCAGATGCACACGCTGGCGGCGCGTTTTGAGGGGCCCACTGGGAGGCAGATCGTAAGCCGGATCGCAGAGATCGCTTCGCTCGGACTTACTGCATTCTCCGCCGATGAGCCCGCCACGCGCGCTGTGCGGGCCGCGGCGCATCGGTCGCTCGATCTGTTCGCGAACGAACTGCAGCGAGAGATCAAGGAATTTCGCACCGAGATGGTCGCGGCCGCCGAAGCCGAAAGTACGAGGATCGCGCAGTCGGGACGGACGCTCGTGACATGGGTTGCTGCGCTGGCGGCAGTGGCGCTCCTCGCGATAGGTCCGATCAATCTCGCGGTCATTCGCGATGTCGCGCAGCGGCTCCAAGATGTCACGAAAGCCATGTCGCGGCTGGCGCGCAATGACACGGCGGTCGAGATCAGGGCGCTCGGAGACCATGACGAGATCGGGGAGATCGCCAAGGCGGTGGAGGTTTTTCGGGCGAACGCCGTCACGCTCAGCGAGCAGAAAGCCAAGCTCGAGCAGCTCAATCTCTGGCTCGACGTTGCGCTGAACAACATGGCGCGGGGCTTATCCATGTTCGATGTGCACCAGAGGCTCGTGGTCTCGAATGCGAATTATGCGCGGATGTACAATCTTCCGCCTGAACTCGTGCAGCCTGGCACGCCGTTCCAGAAAATCATCGAGCATCGCAAGATGGAGGTCGAGAAGATTGCGGATGTCGTGGTCGACCCGGCGACCGTCGATCCGGCGAAGCGTGCGAATGAGATCGCAAGCGTGCAGGGCGACACGCGAACAAGCCTCACCATGAAGAACGGCAAGATCTTCGAGGTTTCGATACGACCGCTCGCTGGCGGCGGCTGGGTCGCAGTGCACGAGGATGTGACGGAACGGAGGCGGGCGGCCGATCAGATTTCCCGGCTCGCCCGCCATGACACGCTGACCGGGCTTGCCAACCGGCTTCAGTTTCGCGAGCAGCTCGAGGCGTTCTCCCGCACGCTCAGGAGCGGCGGCGCATTTGCGGTGCATTGCATTGACCTCGACAAGTTCAAGGAGGTCAACGACACGCTCGGACATCCTGCGGGCGACGCGCTGCTTGCCGCCGTCGCGGGACGGATCAGGGCGATCGTCCGAGACGGAGACGTGGTGGCGCGATTGGGTGGCGATGAGTTCGCCGTGATCCAGGCCGGGGCCACAACGCAGACGGCAGCCAACGCGCTGGCGCAGCGGATCATCGACGCCGTTAGAATGCCGTATCAGATTCAAGGTCAGCGCGTAGAAATCGGTGCGACCGTCGGGATTGCCTTGGCGCCCGCCGACGCAGAGGGGCCGGACGATCTGCTCAAGAAGGCGGACATGGCGCTTTATCGCTCCAAAGCCGATGGCCGAGGAAGATTCAGCCGCTTCCAGCAGGAAATGGAGTCCAGGCTGATTGCGCGGCGACTTCTCGAGAGTGATCTCATGCGCGCCGTCGCCGAGCGGCAGTTCGAGCTCCACTATCAACCCATCCTGGATCTGGCAGCGCGCAGGGTCGCCGGATGCGAAGCGTTGATCCGCTGGCGGCATCCCGAGCGCGGGCTCGTTTCACCTGCGGAGTTCATACCGGTTGCCGAGGGCATGGGAATCATTCCTGCCATAGGGGAGTGGGCGATCGAAACAGCCTGCACCGCCGCGTCGACGTGGCCCGACGGGATTCGCGTTGCCGTCAACCTTTCGCCGGCTCAGTTCGGCGCATCGGATCTGGTGGCCGTGGCGCGCAAGGCGCTCGGCGAGAGCGGTCTCGAGGCCAGCCGGCTCGAGTTGGAGGTCACCGAGTCGCTCATTCTCGAAGACAATCCCGAGACGGTTGGGACGCTGCACAAGCTGCGGGCGCTCGGAATCAGGTTTTCGCTTGATGATTTTGGGACCGGCTATTCCAGCCTCAGCTATTTGAGGCGGTTTCCGTTCGACAAGATCAAGATCGACCAGTCGTTCGTCCGGGACCTATCCCAGCGGTCCGATTGCGTTGCAATCGTCGGCGCCGTGGCGCAGCTTGCGCGAAGCCTCTCGATGACAACCGTCGCCGAAGGCGTGGAGACGGGCGATCATTTGACAAAGGTGCAGGCAGCAGGTTGCAGCGAGGCGCAAGGATTTCTTTTCAGCCGGCCGGTGCGGGCATCCGAGCTTCTCCGCGCGATCGACGCCTGCAATCAGCTCATTGCAAGCGCCCCTGCTGCAGCCTGACGGCACGACAGCAAACAGGACTCGCCGGCGCAAGGCGCCTGCTCAGGCGCAACTGTCGAGAGGACCAGCGCCCTGGTGGTACGTCCGTTGGCGTTTGCCCTCCCAGGCGATCAGCTTTCGCGGAATGTGCGCGAGAGCGCGTCGAGCAGCGGCTTCATGAAATAGCTCATGATCGAGCGGTT
>CAYWBX010000041.1:5933-10993 GCA_964456015.1 uncultured Hyphomicrobiaceae bacterium
GTCTCGAGGTAGACCTCGGCGGGCATTCCCGGCACCAGGCTGTGGCCTTTTGGCAGCTTCGCGATCTCGCCTTCCGCCAGCGCAATCTGGACCGTGAAGAAACTCCGGCTCTGGTTGTCGGTGACCTGGGCTGCCGAGACGTTCTGAACAACGCCTTCGAGTCGCGGCGTCGATTTCGCATTGAATGCCGGAAAGCGTACGTAGGCAGGCTGGCCCTTGCGGACCTTGTCAATGTCCTGAGGCAGTATCTGAGCGTCGATGAGAAGTCGCTCGCCTTCAGGGATGATCTGCAAGATCGAGCTGCCCGGGGCGATCACGCCACCTTCCGTGTGGACCGACATGTTATGAACGTGGCCCGTATAGGGCGCCCGGATCTCGGTGCGACGCAGCCGGTCCTCGAGTGCAGTTCTCTGTTCGACAACCTCGGCGAGCTGCGCCTGCACCTTGCGAAGCTCGTCGGTAATATTGTGCATGTACTCCTTGGCGCTCTGGGCGAGCCGCAACTGCGCCTCGGAGTGGGCAGCCTGCGCGCGCGCGTAATCGCTCATCAGCTTCCCGATCTCGCCTTCAAGGCGGGCGTTCTCGCGTTGCACCGGGAAGAACCGCTGCTGATTGGCGAAGCCGCGTTCGTAGAGCGGCTTCAACGAGGCAAGCTCGCTCGCGCTGATCGCCGCCTCGCGGCGGCGCGCTTCGAGAATCCGCGAGATGCCAGCCATGTCGTTGCTCGTCTGTTCAACACGCTGGCGAAGCACGTCCTGCTCGCCCCGATGGGCGGCGAGTCTCGCGTCAAGCAGAGCCTGCTGCGCCGCGATCACCTTGGCCAAAGCAGGATCGGTCGAGCTTCTCACCCCGGGGGGGAGATCCATGGTCTGCCGGCCGTCGCGCTCGGCCTCGAGACGGGCCTGTTGCACGAGCAGATCCTGCATCTTGGCGAGCGCGATGGCGTGGCTCGCCTTGATCTGCGTATCGTCGAGGCGCAGGAGCACGCGGTCCTTGAGGACCCGATCCCCGTTGCGGACAAGGATCTTTGCGACGATACCGCCGTCGAGATGCTGAACTGTCTTGTAGTTTGTCTCGACGTTAACGACACCGCTTGTTACAACCGCGCCACTGATGGAGACGAAGCTGAACAACAGGATCCCGGCGACCAGGCCCGCAAGGATGCGGTAGCCGAAGCGGATCCACGGCAACGTCGAGCCATAATCATCGGCTGAATCCGCCGGCAGCGACTTCAGCGCGTCGAGCAGACCTCGCATCAGACACCCTCCGGTCTGGGGGGGGGCCGGCGCAGACGACTTGTGGGCCTGGCGCCGGACTCCGGGCGGCTTGAGGGAGATGGCGGAGCCTGCGCCGGCGCGTCGGCGGGTCCGTGGGCAAGGCCGCCGTTCTGCAGATACTTGATGACCTCGGAGCGGGGACCGAAAGCGCGCTGCACACCGCGCTCCAAATAGAGCAGATAATCCGCCTTGCCGATGGCTTGCACGCGATGTGAGACGAGCACGATGGCCTGTCCGCGCGCGCGCATCCCATCAATCGCCAACGACAGCGCCTCGTCGCCAGAGCGATCGAGATTTGAGTTCGGCTCATCCAGAACGACGAGGGCCGGATCACCGTAAAGTGCACGAGCGAGGCCGATCCTCTGTCGCTGGCCGGCCGATAGATAGGTTCCGAATGCGCCGAGCTGGGTCTCGTAGCTTTGCGGCAGCGCCATGATCATGTCGTGCGCATGGGCGGCCTTGGCAGCGGCGACGACCGCTTCATCTGTCGCGTCCGGCTGAAAGCGACTGATGTTTTCGCGGACGGTGCCCGCAAATAGCTCGACATCTTGAGGCAAGTAGCCGATGTGTCGGCCGAGCTCCTCCGAATTCCATTGCTGCAATCGAGCGCCATCGAGTCGAACCTCGCCGCCGACGGGCGTCCAGAGCCCCACCAGCGTCCGCGCCAGGCTTGACTTGCCCGATGCGCTTGGTCCGATCACGGCCACCATTCGTCCAGGCTCAAGCGTGAAGGCGACGTTGGAGAGGATCAGCGTTCTCGACTCTGGCGCCGCCACGCGCAAGCTGGTGACAGTCAGATGACCTCGTGGCTTCGGCAGGGACAGACGCTCGGGCGGACGCGGGTGAGCGTGAAGCAGTGCCTCAAGCTTTGCGAAGGAGTCTCGTGCTTTCACGAATCCCCTCCATTGACCGATTGCCTGCTCTACCGGAGCCAGAGCGCGGCCAAAGATGATCGTCCCCGCGACGATCGCTCCTGCGGAAATCTCACCCCTGATCGCAAGCGCGGCGCCGATCGCCAGCATCATGGACTGCAATAGCAGCCGCAACGATTTCGACAGGGAAGACATCGTACCAAGCCGGTCGGCGGCCAGGACCTGCCAGGACAGCGACTCGGCATTCGATTTCTGCCAGCGGGCGCGGTAGGCGGCCAGCATGCCCATGGCTGTGATCGCTTCGGCATTGCGCTGGGCCGTCTCGGCCAATTCGAGGCTCTTGCCCGCGGCTTTGCCGGCTTCCTGAAGCGAAGCGCGGCTGCGCACTTCGCTCGCCCATGCGATCAGCACCAGCAATACTGTTCCAATGACGGCGGCCAATCCCAGCGACCAATGGAGCAGGAACACGACGAAGAGATACACCGGCGTCCAAGGAGCGTCGAAGAATGTGCTCGGGCCCGGGCCTGAGATGAACTGGCGCACGTTATCGAGTTCGCGCAGCGCCAACAGGGAGGAGCCCGGCGACGAGAGGCTCTTCTGCAGGGAGGCTTCGAAGATTCGATCGCCGACCTGGCGGTCCAGCTCGACGCCGATCCGAACGATCACCCGTGAGCGAACAAGCTCAAGAAGGCCGATGACGCCGTAGATTGCAGCCGTAAGAACCGAGAGTGCAACCAGAGTCGACATCGACCCCGACGTCATCACACGGTCGTAGACCTGCAGCATGAACAGCGGGCCGGTCAGCATCAGTACGTTGATGACAAAGCTGAACGTCCCGGTGGCCAGAAATGCGTCACGACTGGCATGAAGGGCTGCGCGCAGCTCGCTCCGGGCGCTTGGCGAGGTCGACTGTGGTGACGGCTGGATCTTGGCGGGACGGGGCCCCCGTGCCGCAGACTTGATGCGCGACGGCGGCGGTTCCGCAACGCTATACCGTCCGAGTGGTCTCGGCGGGTGGCTCCCTCCTGCAACGAATGTTGCGAGCCTGTCGAGGGCGGCCTTCGGCATGTGGCGCAGGGGCGATGCTCTGCCGGCAGCGTCGGCTGGCGGTACCTTTGCGGCATGGTCTGCCGTCGATGCTTCGGACGCCTGCGGTGCCGCCTCGACAGCGCCGTGAATTTCCGCGACGGGTTCCCGCCGCGGAGGACGGTAGCCGGCTTCGTGCTCGTCGCGGATGCGGCGCAGATGCTCGAGGATGCGGTCAAGCTGCTCCGGCTCGGAGTATTCGACGCGCGTCGTCCCGGCGGTCTGGATGTGGCTGCTACTCGACAAGGCTGGGGCCCGGCTCTGCAAGCGACGACGCACAGTCCGTCCACGGCGTGGAAAGATCGGTTCTCATAACAGCCCAAGTGCGTGAGTATTCGATTAAGGCTACTTGAAGCTCACCAGCCGTCACGGGACTTGTCTGCACGAGGGGGCTCAACCGTCCTTGCGAGTGAGGGGGAGCCTGCCGTCGGACCGAGGATACGGCGCTTAAGGTTTGGTTAGCCAATTTGGAGTTTCGTTGAGGCGAGATGGCGTCCTGACAGAGGGAGCCGAGCGGTGCATGGAGTGCAAAAGTATGCGCCTTGAAGGATTACTTGCCGTGCTGGCAGCAGCCTTGCTTGGCTTGGCGGGGTCGCCGTCTGCCAGCGCCGGGCACATCGATTGCGGACCCGGAGGTTGGATCAAGACGCACGGAGGCTACGGCTGCGTGCGATATGTCCGCGACATGGACGAGCCTTACCCCGACCCCTACGCCTACAGGTACCAACCGCGCAGCTACTATCCCTACGTCAACTCCGGTTACTGGCGCCCGGCTGCCGAGGTTCGGAAGCGCAACCATTACCATTACAATCGCTGGAACGTGCTGGCGCCTTACTATCGTTATCATCCGAGCTGGGGCTACCCGAAGGAGTGGCATTGGTGAGCATAACCCGATGTGCCGATCGGCGACGGGGGTTCCGAGGCTGACGGCATAGCCGGTCTCCGCCTCGTCGAAACTCGAGAGCATGAACGGCCGGGGCGTGTTGGCTGCACAGCAAGTTGAGCGGTCGCGTATCGGCGCAGGCCATGATCGCGCCAGATTCGGGTGTTCATGAACCATTCATGCACGGGTTGCGTATATAGTGTCGTGGAAGAGAGCACGGACTCTCGCTCCGTCTCGGGCATCAAGCGAGCGGAACTACAAAGGATCATCGCCATGCGTAAGACCATCATGAATGTCGGCCTGGCGCTCGCGCTCGCCGCGGGTACGCTGATCGCCACCTCGCCGGCCGCCGAAGCACGCCGGGGCGCCCGCACAGCGGGTATCGTCGCCGGTACCATCATCGGCCTCGGGGTGCTCGGCGCCTATGCGGCCAGCCGCGAGCCGGGCTATTACCGCTCATGCTATCCGGGGCACAAACGCTGTGAGGTCGTCGGGCAGCGCTGCTGGTACAATCGTTACGGCGAGTACGTCTGCAAGGACGACGTTCGCTGCTATCGTCCGCAAATCTGCGATTGAAGCGTTGATCGCCCGCGCTTGAGGCCGGGCGACACGGATCGCAAGGCTCAGGGCCACGCCGCCTGGTGCGTCGTGGCCCTGTTGTTTTCAGGTCTGGCTGCGGGCCATGGCCATTACGTGCAAAGCAATCGCGGCCGCGTTCGATACGTTGAGGCTCGCCAGCGGGCCCGGTGTCGTGATGCGCACCAATCGCGAACAGAGTTCTCGGGTTAGCCGTCGCAGACCCCTGCCCTCGGCGCCGAGTACCAGGGCGACTGGCATCGAATCTCGCCATTGCTCGATGCACTCGGATGCTTCGCCATCGAGCCCCAGAATTTCCATTCCGCCACCCGCGAGTTTCGTGAGAGCCTGCGCGAGGTTTGGGAC
>CAYWBX010000042.1:0-10981 GCA_964456015.1 uncultured Hyphomicrobiaceae bacterium
ATGACAACACCTCCAGGTTGATCCCGGGTCTGTCTATCGCCGCTGCCTTTTTCCGTATGTAACTAAGTCACCGTGGACGCGGCGGCGCCATTGACTGGGATCAAGCCGCCGTCACTGGCCAGCCGCCCGCTCCAGAGCCGCGCGGTCGAGGATGCGCAGGCTGCCGCGCCCGGCCGCGATCCAGCCGCGCCGCTGCAATTCATTGAGCTGGCGGCTGACGACCTCGCGCGCCGTGCCGAGTTCAGCCGCGAGCTGCTGGTGCGTGATCGGGACCTCATCTGCGGAACCGGCGAGCTCCAGAATCTTGTGGGCGATGCGCACGTCCATGCGCTGGAAGGCGATCTCGTCGACCAGCCTGAAAAGATCGGTCAGGCGGTGGCTGAAGGCCGCAAGCACGAAGCGGCGGAAGGCCTGCGAGCGGGCCATCAGCTCGTCGAAGGCGGCGCGCGGGATGAGGACGGCGACGGAATCGGTCTCCGCGACGGCGTCGGCGGCATAGCTCTGCTCGCCGAGCAGGCAGGCGGTGGTGAGCGCGCAGCTGTCCCCCGGCAAAACACGGTAGAGCACGATCTCGCGTCCGCTCTCCGAGACCTGGCTCACCCGTATGTCACCCTCAAGCAGGATGACATAGTTCTGCGGCATCTGGCCCGGGCCGAAAATGCGGGTGCCTCTTGCGAGCTTGACGATGCGGCCGGCTGCCTCAAGCTCGCGGCGTAGCGCGGGCTCAAGCCCCTCGAGGCCCGGAAATCGTCCCGTCCAAGTCCCGGTGTCGGACACGCCGGCCTCGCTGCACGCTCATCGGCAGGTTGCTGCCATAAAGGCGGCGTCGCGCTGCAGTCGCGGGGGAGCGGCCCTGCCCGACGCCGCCGCGAGGGGAACATCCCGGGGCCCTGGCCGGTCGCGGGATGCGGCCCTCTTTCGCGGCCTGCTTGCCTCGCTCAGAGCTTGAAGGGGACGACCCTCTGCTGCTGCCGCCCGAGCCCTTCGATCGAAAGCGTCATGACGTCCCCTGCCTTGAGGAAGGTCGGCGGTTTCATGCCCGCACCGACGCCGGGCGGCGTCCCCGTCGTCACGATGTCGCCGGGCTCAAGCACCATGAACTGCGACACGTAGTGCAGGATGAAGTCGCACTTGAAGATCATGGTCGCGGTCGAGCCCTTCTGCATGGTCTTGCCATTGACCTCGAGCGACATCGCCAGGTTGTTGACGTCCTTGATCTCGTCGGGCGTCACCAGCCACGGCCCGACCGGACCGAACGTCTCGGCGGACTTTCCTTTCATCCACTGGCCGCCGCGCTCGAGCTGAAAGTTGCGCTCCGAGACGTCGTTGCAGATGGTGTAGCCGGCGATGTGCTGGGCCGCATCCTTGAGTTCGACGTAGCGCGCCCGCCGGCCGACCACGAAGGCGATCTCGAGCTCCCAATCGAGTTTGGTTGAGCCGCGCGGGATCATCACGTCATCGTTGGGGCCGCAAAGGCAGTTGGCGAGCTTGTAGAAGATGATCGGCTCCTTCGGAATCTCGGCGCCGACCTCTTTGGCATGGTCCGAGTAGTTGAGCCCGATGGCAATGAAGTTCCTCACGTTGCCGACCGGGCAGCCGAGGCGCACGCCCTGCGGCGCGGCCGGCAGCGTCGCCGGGTCGATCGACTTCAGGTAGGCCAGCGCTGGCGGAGAAAGCACGTTTCCGTCGATGTCTGTCACATGCCCTGAAAGATCGCGGATGGTTCCCTGGGCATCGACGAGACCGGGCTTCTCGGCGCCGAGAGCGCCGAAGCGGACGAGTTTCATGGGGCGTGCTCCTCACTCGGTTGGGACAGCTGCGGTGGCCTATGGGTAGGCCGTGCCCGGCACGGTTGTCCAGCCGGGGGCTGGCGATGGGGGCGTTCGGGGCCTAACCGCGGCTTGCCGGCGGCAAGGCTAAGCGCAACGGGAGGAGCCGCACCGCGATCTCGCCTGCGGCGCCGGTCGCCATCAGGTAGCCGGTAGCGACCAGGATGAGCGCAACCGCGAACCAGAAGACGGGCCGGTGCCGCCGCCAGACCGCCAGCCAAGCCAGGGCGGCGAGCGGCAAGGCAATGAGCAGGCCGCCGGTGAGCGTGGCGCTCGTCATGGGGCCTCCCCGGCCGGGCCGCCGGCCGCCGTATCAGGGGAGGACGTGTCGTCCGCGCCGGACCCGATGAACTCGGTTGCCTCATCGACCGCCCCGCGCGCGTCGAACACAAAGCACTTGCCGCGCCACAGACTCTCCTCGCGGGGGACGCGCGCCAGATAGGCGAGGATGCCGCCCTCGAGCTGATAGACGTCGTGGAAGCCGTGCGCGCGGAGATAGGCCGAGGCCTTCTCGCAGCGGATGCCGCCGGTGCAGAACATGGCGATCCGCCTGCCCCTGGCATGTTCGAGCGTGCGAGCGACGGCCTCAGGCCATTCGGTGAAGTGCGCAATGCCCGGATCGATGGCACCCTGGAATGTGCCGGCTGCGACCTCGTAGCCGTTCCGCGTGTCGAGCAGAACGACGTCCGGCGACTGGATCAGCGAATTCCAGTCCTCGGGTCGCACGTACCTGCCGGCGTGTCGCAGCGGGTCGGCTTCCGGCCGCCGCAACGTGATGATCTCGCGCTTCAGCCGCACCTTGAGGCGCAGAAAGGGATGCGCGGCGGCGACTGCGTCCTTTGAGGCAAGATCCGCAAAGCGCGGATCGGCGCGCAGCAGCGCGTGGAACGCGCGCACCGCCGCGGGCGGTCCCGACACCGTCCCGTTGAGCCCTTCCGGTGCGACCAGAATGGTCCCTTTGAGGCCGTGCGCGCCCGCCTGCGTTTTGAGGCAGCCGACGAGCACATGGGGTTCCGCGATGGGCACAAACTTGTAGAATGACGAAACGACGACCTGCATGGCTTGAGGCCATTATCCGGTCTGCGGCCCGGATGCCAGCGCCACGTCGGCGCGCCGGTGGGGGCGCAGCGGACACCGGCAATCGAGCACGGGGTGTTCATGACCATCAAGCGAGCCAGACGGCGAAGGAGCGAGAGTATCCGCGTCAAGCGCGTCTACGAGCCGCGCGACGATGCCGATGGCTATCGGGTCCTCGTTGACCGTCTCTGGCCGCGCGGCCTCACGAAGGAGCGGGCCGGCATCGATCTGTGGCTGAAAGACGTTGCACCGAGCCACGGGCTGCGCCGCCGCGTTCATGGCGGCGAGGTCTCGCCGGAAGCGTTCGTGAGGCTCTATCACGAGGAGCTGGCGTTACCGCCGGCCGCAGATGCGGCCGCTCTTCTGATCGAGCGCGCTCGCAAGGGGACGGTCACGCTTCTCTTTGCGGCGCGCGATGAGGCTGCCAACAATGCCGTCGTCCTGAAGGAATGGCTGGACGCCCGGCTTTGACGGATCGATCTCGCGAGCGCCCGCCCCCCGCGTGGCGACCAGCCGTCATCAGGGAAGAAACCGGAGACGGCTCCTCGAGACCGAACTGCTCTCCGAGACCATCGAGAAATACACTTCGACGATCCGTCCAACCATTCGCCCGGCGCCGTCGAAGTCGCGTCCCTGGCTGCGCGTCAGCGGCTCGCGCAGGGCCTGGAGAAGGCCCAGCAGCTGGCGCGGCAGTTTTCGGAAGTCCTTCAGCCCCTCCGGGTTGGCGTCGGCGAAGGCATCGAACGTCTGGACGGCCTCCGCGTACTGGGTCAGCGCTGCCTCAAACATCTTCACGTCGATCTGTGTGCCCTTGGGCCGGGCGACGCCGGCGATCAGCTCGTCGAACTTCTCGCCCGGCGAGCTGGGTCCGATGTCCCGCAGCATCTTGTCGAAGGTATCGCTGTCGATGGGCGTCGGGCGGATGCGCGGAAAAACGTCGAGCACGCGATGGGCGGCATGCACGGCCTGGGCGACCTGCCACGACCGCATGCGTCCCTCGCGCGCCTCGAGGTCCAACAGCTCCTGCCGCTCGACGTCGCGAATGACGGGGCGCAGCGCGACCAGCATGGCCTCGCGCTCGGCGAGGAACGTCCGGGCGCGGGGCAGCAACTCCTTGTGCAACGTCCGGCCGGCGGCCGCCTTGTCCTTCTGGTACGCCTTTCGGTCGTAGTAGTCGGCCGCGCGATTGATGACCGGCGCCAAGGCCTCGTAGGCGGCGAGGTAGCGCACCATGACGGCATCGATTTGCGGGACGCTCGGATGTCTGCGGACGGCCTCGCGGGCCTCCCTGATCAGACCCGAGAGATCAGGCAAATCGTGGAGGCCGTAGCTGATGTAGCGTTCCCGCCCGGTCGGCCCGGTCTGCATGTTGACCCAGCTTGCATAGCGCTCCCAGGAGTCGACGGCGCGCTCGGTCCCTTTGGCAACCTCGATGTAGAGGTTGACCTTGTCGATCGCCTGAGCCAGCTCCTGCGCCATCGCGCGGTGCGGGGCCGATGCGGCGACCGGCGCCGCTGCCAAGCCGCCGACAACGAGTGCAATCCGAGCCGTATTCCCTTTGATGTGGTAGGATGGAACGAAGAACATGAGCGGCAGCCCGGCTGACTGAGAAAAGCACTTGTCGCTACGCGACTTGTGGCTTTCGAATTTGTGAAAAGGACGCCGGCACGTCGCAGCCGGCCGCGCAACGAAACCATGAGCGAATTGCGGCATAGCGCAAGGGGAGGGGACAACCGAAGGTTAAGTCCCGCGCGCTGGCACCGCGTCGACCCCTCGTGCCGCCGGCATCACCCGGCCCCGCCACCCTCGGTCGCCAGCCAGGCACCGCAGCACGCCTTGGCGAGTTCGCGCACGCGCAGGATGTAGCTCTGCCGTTCGGTTACCGAGATGACGCCGCGCGCATCGAGCAGATTGAAGATATGGCTCGCCTTGATGCACTGGTCATAGGCGGGAAGCGCCATCAGATGCCGCCCCTTCGGACCAACGATACTGCCGCCTGGAGGCGAGTCCGGCGTGCAGGCCGCGCCAGCCCATCCCTTCTCGATGAGCGCACGGCATTCCGCCTCCGCGTCCCGGAAGTGGGCGAGCAGCATGTCGGTGTCGGCGTGCTCGAAATTGTAGCGCGAGTATTCCTGCTCGGCCTGCTGAAAGACGTCATTGTAGGTGAGTTTTCGTGCGTCGTGCCGGCCGTTGAAGTTGAGGTCCCAGACACGGTCGACGCCTTGCACGTACATGGCGAGCCGCTCGAGGCCGTAGGTGATCTCGCCCGAGACGGGATTGCAGTCGTAGCCGCCCACCTGCTGAAAGTAGGTGAACTGCGTCACTTCCATGCCGTTGCACCAGACCTCCCAGCCCAGTCCCCAGGCTCCGAGCGTCGGACTCTCCCAGTCGTCCTCGACGAAACGGATATCGTTGAGGGTGGTGTCGATGCCGATGGCGTCGAGGCTCTTGAGGTAGAGATCCAGGATGTCCGGCGGCGACGGCTTCATGATCACCTGGAACTGGTAGTAGTGCTGGAGCCGGTTCGGGTTCTCCCCATAGCGCCCGTCCTTTGGCCGCCGCGAGGGCTGCACGTAGGCGGCGTTCCAGGGCCTGGGTCCGAGCGCGCGCAGCGTCGTCGCGGGATGGAAGGTCCCGGCGCCGACCTCCATGTCGTAGGGCTGCAGGATGACGCAACCCTGTGCGCCCCAGAAGCGCTGGAGCGTCAGGATCAGGTCCTGGAAGCTCTCCCGCGGTCGCAGCTCGGAGAGCTCAGGGACCGTCGGTGATTTGGTCTGCGGCGATCTGGCAGGCGACATCAGGGGCGTTCCGTGAGTGCGGAATGATTGGTTCGCGGCGCACTATAGGCAAAATTGACCGGCCGTCATCCCTTCGCGGCATGGACATCGCGGCTTGCTCGCTCTCGGCGGCTCTTGCATTTTGTCGGCACCGGCTGCAGTGAGCCGGCAGTTGGCATTCGTCGCGAGGAGCCCCGCCTCATGGCCCACGTCGTGCTGATCGGAAATTTGCGCCAGTACACCGGCGGCGTCACCGAGCTTGAGGTGGATGCGCGCAGCATCCGGCAGCTGTTCGCCAAGCTCGGCGAAAGGTTCCCGGCGCTGGCACCGCACCTCGAAGAAGGGCTTGCCGTCGCCATCGACGGTCAGATCTATCAGGATGCGCTTCTCGAGCCGATCGGCGAGAAGAGCGATGTCCACATCCTGCCCCAGATCGCCGGCGGTTGAGGCGGCGAGGCAGGGGTGAGGCGCGCGCTCAGATATAGCGGCCCAGCGAGCGCGCCATCTGCATGATGCCGCAGGCCATGACGCACATGCCAAGGGCGCTCGCGATCAGCATCGTCGGCAAGGTGCCCGAAACCGTCGACCAGTCGATGTCGAGCTCGCCAGTGTGATGGAGGCGGAAGGCGATCGGATCGACCAGCTCCATGGCCCCGACGAGGCTTGCGGCAATCAGTCCGCCGAGCGCGAGGAGAGGATAGATCGCAAGCGCCATCCAGGGGTTCGGCAGCAGCGTGCGCATGACGAAGGCGCAAAAGGTGGCGACGAGACAGATGGCGGTGAAGGTTACCGGATCGGTCCCGAACAAGGTAGCGGCCGCGACGATGAGCGAACGCATGGCGTTCCCCCTGCAATGCAGCCCCCGCACTTTATCGTGGCATGGTTTATGGCCGGTTAAGCGGTGCCAGCGCGCGGGATGATTGCTGTCTCAGCTCTGCGATCGCGCTTCGGCGAGCGCCCGATTGAACTCCGCGCCGAGGATCATGATCATGCCGCTGACCTGGAAGAAGATCAGCGCCGAGAGCAACTGCGTCAGACCGGCGTAGAATTTCGAATAGTCGCTGATCGAGAGCCATCGCGAGTAGATGGACGCCAGGAACAGCCAAAGCGCAAGCGACAGCAGCACGCCCGGCCAAACGTCCCAGATCGTTCTTTTGCCGGCTGCCAGCCACAGGTGATAGGCAAACAACTGGGCCAGCGTCACGACCAGGACGATGGTGTAGCGTGTGGGCGGCGAGAACAGGCCATGGTCGAGCAGCCAGTGGATGGCGGCGGAATCGCTCTTCGCCGCAATCGCCGGGCCGACGACGACGCCCCAGCTCACCACCAGCATGCTGGCGGCTGTGAAAAGGACGAAAAGCGAGCTCTGCGCCATGCACCAGAGAAAGGAGTGGCCCTCCTTGACCCGGTAGGCGACATTGAGCGCGGCCCTCAGACTCTCGATCGCGCTTGTCGCGAAAAATAAGGAGACGGCGGCGCCGATCGTGAGAAGTCCATACTGACTTTGACCCATCACGCGCTCCACCTCCGGCGCCAGGGCCTTGGCCACCGGCTCCGGAACGGCATCGAAGAGCTGCGTCACGGCATAGGCCGCCAGATCGCGTCCGCCGATCGTGCCGGCCAATGCGCCGAGAAAGATGCAGAACGGGAAGATCGACAACAGGAACGAGAAGGCGATGGCGCCGGACATGGAGAAGCCGCTGTCCTCGAACAGCGTCCAGAGCGCACGTCGCAAGACCTTCAGCTGACCGATCATGGAGGGCTCTCGATTCCGAGCCGGACCCTAACGGCTCGCGTCAAGGGCGTCGAGAGCGCGTGCGGCGGTTGGTGGGCGACTCGGTGGGGAGGCGGGCGCGGCAGATTGCCTTCTGCTTGATTCGCCGGTCGGGACATCCATACTGATCGGCGATGAACAACGGCTGGCCCGGACCGGCCGGTGAAGAAACGGCAACACCTGCAATCGAGGAAACGCCATGTACATCACACGCCGGCAGATGGGCCTGGGGGCCGGATCCATCGCCGCTGCTTCGCTCATTCCGACCACGGTGCAAGCCGCTCTGTCGGCAGATGCGGAAAAGGCGCTCTATGAGGCCGCCAAGAAGGATGGCGAGCTCACGTGGTACGACGCCCATCATGCGGCCGAACTCGCCGAGACCTACGGAAAGAAATTCTCGGAGAAGTATCCCGGCGTGAAAGTGAACGTGGTGCGCACGACAGCGAACGTCGCCTACCAGCGGCTGACGCAGGAACTCAAGGCCGGCGGTCCGCAGTGCGATGTCTTGTCGTCAACGGACATCACCCATGCGATCACGCTGAAGGGGCAGGGCCAGCTCGAGAAGTTCACCCCCGCGAACGGTGCGACGCTGACCAAGGCGCTGCAGAACATCGACCCGGACGGTTTCTTCCATGTCACTTCGATCGGCACCATTGGCATCACGTTCAACAGCGCCAAGGTGAAGCCGGCCGATGCGCCGCGCAAATGGACGGACCTGATCGACCCCAAGTGGAAGAATCAGGTCTCGGTCGGCCATCCCGCATTCTCGGGCTACGTGTCCATCTGGGTCTGGGAGATGAACCGCCTCTACAAATGGGACTACTTCGAGAAGCTCAAGGCCAACAACCCCCAGATCGGCCGCTCTATCCAGGACACGCTGACGATGCTGCGCTCGGGAGAGCGGTCGGTTGCCGCCGGCAGCCTCGCGACGGCCTATGAGTCGAAGGCGAAGGGCGAGCCAATCGACGTCGTCAATCCGGAGGACGGCACGATCGTCATCGTGGCGCCGTCCTGCATTCCAAAGGGCGCCAAGCGGCCGAACGCGGCAAAGCTGTTCATGGAATACATGTCGAGCGCGGACGCGAGCCGAATTGCGGTCGAGAGTTTTGGCGAGTCGATCCACGACGCCGTCAAGCCAAAGGCCGGCAAGCCGCTCGCGGAGCTCAAGACGCTGATCGCACCTCCCGACAAGCTGCTCAAGGGGCTCGCCGAGGTGAAGGAGAACTGGCGCGACACCTTCGGTGTCTAGGCGCGGGCCTGAAGCAAAGTGAGCCGGACCGCAGGCGCCGCTCGCCGGCGCGTGCGGAGGCCAACCGCACCGTCACCGGAGCTGTTGCCGATGACTGCCACCACGACTGTCGGCGAACCGGTTGCCAGCGCGCCGGTCGGCCGGAGCCCCCGCGGCTTCGACTGGTCGATGCTGGTCTGGGCGCTGTTTGCGACAATTCTGATTGTCATCGTCGTAAATCCGATCTTCCGGCTGATCTGGGAAAGCGTTGTGTCGGAAGGCGGCGGGCTCACGCTCGACAACTATGTGCGCGCCTATGGTCGCCCGCGCTACTGGCAGGCGCTGGTCAATACCGTCGTCATGGGCGCTGGAACGGCCTTGCTGTCGGCGCTCCTCGCCGTGCCGCTCGCCTGGGCATGCGTGCGAACCGACATGCCCGGCCGCGGCTTCATCAAACTGTGCGTGCTTGCAGCCTTCATCATCCCCCCGTACCTGGCCGCCGTCGGCTGGGTGCTTCTTGCGGGGCCGAACTCCGGCTGGCTCAACAGGGCGTGGATGTGGGCCACGGGGTCTAGCCAAGGCATTTTCAATATCTATAGCCTCTCGGGCCTCATCGTGATCATGGGGCTGCATCTCTTTTTCTTCATTTTTGTGTTCACGTCTTCGGCGCTCGAGCTCGTTTCCTCCGAGATGGAGGACGCAGCCAACGTGCTTGGCGCCGGGCCCGTGACCACGGCATTCCGCATTACGCTGCCGCTCATCATGCCGGCCATCCTCGGCGGCCTCATCATCATCTTCCTGCAGTCGATCGCACTCTTTGCGGTTCCCGCGATCATTGCCATTCCGGCGCGCTATCCTGTTGTCACGACGCAGCTCACCGAATTCTTTTCGAACAACCGGGTCGACCTCGCGGCAGCCTATTCGCTGCCGCTTCTGCTCATCACCATGGCCATGCTCGGCATTCAGCGATGGCTGCTGGCGCGCAAGGGATTTTCGGTCGTCGGCGGCAAGGGCGGCGAACGGCGCATCGTCCGCTTGGGACCCTGGCGCTGGATCATGTTCGGATACGCGCTGCTGGTCGCCGCGCTCTCGGTCTTCATGCCGCTCGTCGTGCTCGTCCAGGCGGCCTTTTCGAAAGCTTGGGGCCGCGGGTTCGCCCTCGACAACCTGACGCTGCGCCACATCAACTTCATTCTCTTCGAGCACCAGGGCGCGGTGCCGGCGCTCGTGCGCAGCATCGTCTACGCGAGCATCGCCGCATTTGCCGCTCTTACGCTGGCGCTCGTCATAGCGTACATGGTCAAACGCAATCTCGTTCGTGGCGGCCAGGCTCTCGCCTTCCTGTGCATGGCGCCGTTTGTGATTCCTGGCATCATTCTGGCGATCGGCTTCTATGCAGCCTACGCCCCGCCGCCCTTGGCGCTGGCCGGCACGGCCATGATAATCGTTGTTGCGTTCACCACCCGGCTCCTGCCGATCGCCTACCAGAACAGCACCGCCGGCATCACCTCGATTCACGTCGAGATGGAAGAGGCCGTGCGCATCCTGGGTGGGGGACGCTTCACTGCGATCCGTCGCGTCGTCGCGCCTCTCCTCAAGCGCTCGCTCGTCGGCGCCTGGATTCTGATATTTGTTCCGGCGTGCCAGGAGCTCTCGACGGCAATCTTCCTCTCAGGCCCCAACAATCGCGTACTCTCGGTACTCATCTTCGATTTCTCGGAGGAGGGCCGCTTCGAGCAGCTTGCCGTGCTCGGCGGTCTGCTTCTCATCATTACGGTCATCATCGTCGCGATCGGCTTCCGCATCGTCGGACGCGATTTCATGCTTCGGAGGCAGTAACGAATGCCAGTCGTTCACCTCAAAGGTCTGACCCGTCGCTTCGGCAGCTTTGCCGCCGTCGACAACGTCGACCTCGAGATTCGCGACGGCGAGTTCCTATCGCTGCTCGGCCCGTCGGGCTGTGGCAAGACGACGACGCTGCGCATGATCGCGGGCTTCATCGACCCCACCAGCGGTACGATTGATGTCGACGGCCGCGTGCTGTCGTCGCCGCAGGGATCGTTGCCGCCCGAGAAGCGCGGCATGTCGATGATCTTTCAGAGTTATGCGATCTGGCCGAACATGACGGTCGCAGAGAACGTCGGCTTCGGGCTCGAGATTCGAAAGGTCCCCAGGGAGGAAGCGCGTCGACAGGTGGCGGACGTGCTCGATGTGGTCAAGATGGGGCACCTTGCCGACCGCTATCCGGCCGAGCTCTCGGGAGGCCAGCAGCAGCGCGTCGCCCTGGCGCGTGCCA
>CAYWBX010000043.1:0-5922 GCA_964456015.1 uncultured Hyphomicrobiaceae bacterium
CAGGCAACGCCGCAGCGCGCACTCACCGAGGCCGAGGCGAAACCGCTGCTTTCTATCTACGGCATCGCCGGCCCGGCGGGCAGCGAAGTGGTGGCCCGGACCAGGAACGAAGCGATGACGGCCGCGGCCGCGATCGCGCGACCGGTCGCCATGAAGCTCCTGTCGCCCGACATCCTGCACCGCACGGACGCCGGCGGCGTGGTACTCAATGTCAAGACCCCGGAAGAAGCGGCGGCTGCCTTTGATCGCATCATGGCGAATGCGCGCGCCTACAGGCCCGGAGCCGAGATTCATGGCGTCTTCGTGCAGGCGATGGCGGAGAGGGGACGCGAAGTGATCGTCGGGGTCAACCGCGATCCACATTACGGGCCGATGCTGATGGTCGGACTCGGCGGGATCCACGTCGAGGTGCTGAAGGACGTCGTCTTCTCTCCCGTGCCGGTGACGCGCGATGAGGCGCTCGACCTGATCGGCCGTCTCAGGGCGGCGAAGCTCTTCGAGGCCCACCGAGGCGAGCCGGCCGCAGACAAGCAAGCCCTCGCCGACCTCCTGGTGCGCGTTTCGGAGCTCGCCGCCGACCACAAGGACACAATCGCCGAAATCGATCTCAATCCCGTGATCGTGCACGCGGAAGGGCACGGCGCGACCATAGCCGATGCGCTCATCGTGCACGGGTGAGCGCCATTCCACGGCCTATCTCACTGGGCTTGTGCCGGGGGATGATGGTGCGGCAAACTCGCACGGCGAGTTGACGGTTCACAGTCCCGCGACGAGTCGGTGCCTCTCCGGCGTCGGTCGGCGAAAGCGGTCAATCGGGTCTCGGGACGGGCCCGGGGCCGGCGGGACGAAAGCGAGGAGTTGTCAGATGGCCCAATTCAAAGACATTGCCGTCAGCCGCGACGGCCACGTCGCGACCGTGGAGATCAAGCGGCCGCCGCACAACTTCTTCGACATGTCGCTCATCAAGCAGATCGCCGACGCCTTCGAGGGCTTCGACAACGAGCCCGATGTCAGAGCCGTCATTCTCTGCGCCGAGGGCAAGTCGTTCTGCGCCGGCGCCAACTTCGGCGACGGCTCCCAGCTCGACAAGGACGGCAATCGCCCGAACGAGAACCAGATGGGGGGGCACCTGTATCAGGAGGCGGTGCGGCTTTTCCGGACGAAGAAGCCGATCATCGGCGTGATCCACGGGCCCGCGATCGGCGGCGGCCTCGGACTTGCGCTGGTTCCGGACTTTCGCGTCGCCGCTCCCGAGGCCCGCTTTGCGGCGAACTTCACGCGCCTTGGGTTCCATCCGGGGTTCGGTCTCACCCACACGCTGCCGGCGCTGATCGGCCAGCAGCAGGCGAACCTGATGTTCTATACAGGCCGGCGAGTGAACGGCGAGGAAGCGTTGAAGATCGGTCTCGCGGACGTGCTGGCCTCGCTCGGCGAAGTGCGCAAGGTCGCCATGGATCTCGCGCGCGACATCGCCCAGTCGGCGCCGCTCGCCGTGATGGCGACGCGCGCGACGGTGCGGGCGGGCCTTGCCGACCGCGTCAAGGCGGCGACCGATCATGAGCTCAAGATCCAGAGCGAGCTCAGAAAGACGGAAGACTTCAAGGAGGGCGTGCGTGCCGTCAACGAACGGCGCGTGGCCAATTTCAAAGGGCGGTAAGTTCGAAAGGCTGACCGGCATGAAGTACACGCTGAGCTTCACGGAGGAGGCGACGGCGGGCCTCGCGCCGATCATGTCGATCGTCGATGCCGAGAGGATCGTCCGGCGGGAGGTCGGCAACGTTCTCTACGGATTCGACAAGCTGCCGAGCTGGGGCTTTCACTGCGTCGACGTCACGCCGGAGGTTGAGCTCATCGCGTGGTTTCATGGTGACAATGATCATTGCGAGGTCGACCTCGTGACAAGGCGCGAACCCACGGGTCCGTTCGAGTCGCTCAACGACATGATGGGGACTGAAGGCAGAGCCTCGATTCCAATCCCTGCGTCGGCGAAGAAAAAGAAGAAGTAGCGCCGCGCATCCGGCTCGCGCAGCCAAGCGATAGAGAGGGGTTTCATGGCCCGGCTTCCCTATATCGAGAAATCGCAACTGGCGCCCGAGCACCAGGACCTGATGAAGCGGGAGATCGCGCTTTACAAGCAGCTCGCGCACAGCCCCGGGGCACTCCGGGCGCAGCAGGCGCTCGGATATTACATCCGCTGGAAGAGCCCGCTTGATCCGCGCTTGCGGGAACTCGCCATCCTGCAGGTCGGCTGGCTGGCCCAGTCTCCTTACGAATGGTCGCATCACGTCAAGATCGGCTACGACTTTGGCGTGACCGACGACGACATCCGCGGCCTGATCGCGGAGAGCGAGGGCCGCGAGAGCGGCCTCGAGCCGCTGGCGAAGCTGGTCTGCAAGGCCGCCCGCGAGATGACGACCGACGGACAGATGGCAAAGGCGACCTTCGACGCGCTCCGCCAGCACGTGCCGAACGAGCACTTGGTCGATCTCATCGTGACGATCGGGTTCTACAACGCCGTGGTGCGAGTACTGGCAAGTCTCGAAATCGACGTCGAGCCCGAATACCGGCCGTATCTCGATAAGCACCCGCTCAAGGCGCCAAGATACTGATGCGGAGGGCAACGGTCCGCTCGGCGCGCCGCCGGAGGGTCTGCACGACCAGTCGCAGATCGGGGTGCGCCGTGACGTGTGGCGACACGCGGTCTGCCTGAGGCGCGCGCCGGGCTTGGCTGTGCATCTCCTGTCCGGTTACGCTCGCGCGACCAAGCCGACAAGCCAGCCCGGAGGCGACCGCCATGGCCGACACCAGCGAACTGCTCTCTCTTTCCGCCGTCGAACTGCGACGTCGCATCGGGTCGAAGGAGATCTCGCCGGTTGAATTGCTGGAGGCCGCGATCGAGCGCATCGAGGCGATCAATCCGGCCGTCAACGCCGTGACCGCCACCTGCTTCGCCCGCGCGCGCCGCGAAGCCCAGGCGGCGGAGAAAGCGGCGCGCGCCGGCGAGCCGCTCGGCCTGCTGCATGGTCTGCCGACAGGCGTGAAGGACCTCGAAGAGACCGGCGGTCTGCTGACCACCTTCGGCTCGCCGCTCTACCGCGATCACATCCCCGAGCGCGACAACACCATGGTCGCGCGCATCCGCAAGGCTGGCGCCATCGTCGTCGCGAAGACGAACGTGCCGGAGTTCGGCGCCGGCGCCAACAGCCGCAATGTGGTCTGGGGTGCGACCGGCAACCCGTTCAATCCGATGCTCAATGCGGGCGGATCGTCGGGCGGCTCGGCGGTCGCGCTCGCGACCGACATGCTGCCGGTGTGTACCGGCTCCGATACCGGAGGCTCGCTGCGCATTCCGGGCGCGATCAACGGCGTCGTCGGCTTCCGGCCGTCGCCGGGCCTCGTTCCGAACTCCAAGGCGCAGCGCGCCTGGGCCAACATCTCGGTGATCGGCCCGATGGGGCGCACGGTTGCCGACACCTGCCTGCTGCTCGCGGCGCAGGCTGGCCATGACGCTGTCGATCCGCTTTCCTATCCCATCGATGCCGCGGCGTTCGTCGCGCCGCGAGCCCTGGACCTCGGTCGCCTCAGGGTCGCCTGGACCGAGGATTTCGGACAATGCCCGGTGGAAGGCCCCATACGCAAGGTGATGCGCGAGCGCATCGCCGCCATGCGCCACCTCTTCAAGTCCTGCGACGAGATCAAGCCGGACTTCGGCGAGGCCGACCGCTGCTTCGACATCCTGCGGGCGCTTGCCTTCGTGCAGCGCTACCAGGAGCAATATGACAAGGACAAGTCGATCCTCGGCCCCAACATCCGTGCCAACTACGAGATGGGCGCGAAGATGACGCTCGCCGACGTCGCCTGGGCGGAAGCCGAGCAGACCCGCATCTACCGCCGCTTCCAGGCGACTTTCCAGGAGTACGACCTCGTACTTTCGCCGACCGTGCCGGTGACGCCGTTCCCGTGGACAAACCTCTATCTGGCGGAGATGGAAGGCAAGCCGCTTAAGAACTATTACCACTGGCTGGCGCTGACCTACTTCATCACCATCGTCAACAATCCGGCGGTTTCGATCCCTGCGGGCGTCGATCACAAGGGAATGCCATTCGGCCTGCAGGTGGTCGGCCCCATGCGCGGCGATGCCAGCCTCCTCGGCGCGGCGCACGCCATGGAACAGGCGTTCGCGCGGATCGACATGCTCAAGCGGCCGCGGCCCGACCTCTCGAAACTTGCAAGGCCGACGCCGGAGCTCAAATCCATCGTCACCCATCCGCCGAAGCGCGCCGAGATGGGCTGACATGGCCCGACGCGATCCGAGGCAGGAAGCTGTCTAGAGGAGATTGAGAATGGGAAAGCTCGACGGGAAGGTCGCGATTGTGACAGGCGCGAGCCGCGGCATCGGCGCCGAGATCGCCAGCCTCTTCGCCAAGGAAGGGGCCAAGGTCGTGTGCGCGGCGCGCACGCTGAACGAAGGCGATCACCGTCTGCTCTCAGGCTCGCTTGCGAGCACCGTCGCCACGATCAAGCAAGCGGGCGGGGACGCGATCGCCGTCGCCATGGACGTATCCGACCATGCCGACTGCCAGCGGCTGGTCAAGACGGCAGACGAAGCCTTCGGTCGCATCGACATCCTGGTCAACAATGCGGCACTCACCTACTACAAGCCGATCGTCGACTACAACGTGAAGCACTGGACGAAGGCGTTCGCCGTCAACGTGCATGGCCCGTTCATGCTCTCGCAACTCGTTTTGCCGGGCATGATCGCGCGGCGGCAGGGCGCTATCGTGAACATCTCGTCAGGCTCCGCCATCGGTCCTGGACGCGCGCCGTTCAAGGATGCGCGCCCGGCGAGCGGCAGCGTAATGTACGGCGCGACGAAGGCGGCGCTTGAACGGTTCACGCAGGGCCTCGCGCAGGAAGTGGCCGGGCACAACATCGCCGTCACCGCGGTTTCGCCGTCTCAGACGGTCGCGACGCCGGGCACCGTCTACCACAAGCTGATGGCGAGCCTCGACGATCCGAAGGGCGAACCACCGGCCTACATGGCGCGGGCCGTGCTGCTGCTCGCGAGCGAGCCCGCCGAGACGGTCAACGGGCGCGTCACCTACAGTCAGCAAATCCTCGGTGAATATGGCCTCATCGCCAATCCGACCGGTCGCGGCGTCACGAGCAAGGGGTCGGGCTACTCCCAGATTTGAAGGCTTGCGTCATCTGCGGATCCTCGTGCGACCCTGCCCGCCAGGCGTAAGGCGGCCAGCACACGACGATCGCGCTTGCCGTGACACGAGAGCCCGCCATAGCGGCACTCTCGGAGCCGGCAGACCGGCGCCGCCCCGCTGCTCCCCGGTCAGCTTCGATGGAAAGTCAGACCAGCCGGTGCGGTCTGCGGCGACCTGGGCCGAATGACCGGCGCCTGCAACGGCGGCACGGTGCGGCCGAGGCAGGCGGCGATGATCTCGAGGCTGCCTTCGACGACGTCGGCCCAATCCATGCGACAGAGCGGGGCCGGACCGCGCAAGGGACGGCTCGAACGCACGAGGCTCGCCGGCAAGTGAATGAAGCCGGTCCGTGGGGCGTCCTGCCGGCTGCGAGCGATCTCGAGCGCCCGATAAAGCAGCGCATTGCACAGGTAGCCGCCCGCATCCCGCGAGAGCGAAGCCGGCAGGCCGCGCCGGCGCAGGCGATCCACGATGTAGGGCGCCGGCAGCGTCACCGGCAGAAACTCCGGGCCGCGCGGGCTCAGCCGCTCGACACTCGGCAGGAGGCCGGCGGCGTCGTGCGTTCGCGAGCAATGATTGCGCGCCCGTGTCTCGATCTCGAAACCCGATGCGCGCCCCGACACGCCGAAGTGAAGGGCGACGGCCGGACGGTGGAGGTGATAGAGGCGCTCGGCGCGCGCCACGCCGGCCGACCATTCCGTCGGCA